>WFQT01000508.1 GCA_015486895.1 Anaerolineae bacterium | reverse complement strand
GTTCAGTCTCGGTGTGGGTTCAGGGCCCGGTGGCAGTGATTGAACACCTTGTCCAACTGTTGCACGTGGGGCCGCTATCGGCACATGTGGACCAAGTGACGATAGAATGGGATGCCCCGGCGACTGATCTCGCTCGCTGCGAGGTGCGATTTTGACTCATCGCCGCAAAAATCCTCAGCGTGTTGCCTGGATTGTCTTGATATTCTCATTTTTGATCTTTTGTGCACTGGCTGTAGGGGGGCCTCTTTCTATTCGGGCCTGGGTCCGTCATGCGTCTGTCTACCGACCGCCTTTGTTGCGGGTGGTGCGGGGCACTGTCTTGTTAGAGGTGCCGGGGCATAGTGACCTTATTCCAGTGACCCGGGAACGCACGGTGGAAGCCAGGACGGAGGTGCGCACTGATGAGACATCTTGGGCTACATTGAGCATTTTCAGCGGTGGGGAGCAGCAGGTGGAGCTGGCGACGGTGCAGATTTACAACCAGACGCAACTGCGCTTGCTGGATAGCCGTAGTCCTCGTTTTTCTTCTAGCTCGGACCCGAACCGGCTATTGCTACGGCTGGACGCCGGCCGCATCCGGGTGACCAGCAGCCAGCCGGGGAAAAGGCCAATCCGCATTACGGTGTCGACGCCACACGGAGAAGTAGCCCTGGCTGGTGGATCGTATTCCTTGTTCGTGAGCAATAATGGCACGGAGGTTACAGCGCGCACTGGGGAAGCAGATGTGACTGCCATGGGGGTTTCACGTCATTTGCGCGGGGGCGAACGCACGATGATACCGCTTGGTAGTGTGCCGCAGCTACAGGTGCCGGCGGAATACAACTTGGTGCACAATGGTAATTTCCTGCAGCCGTTAGCTTCAACCTGGCGGGTGGGGTGGGCGCCAAAAGACCCGAAAGTTGATCCGGGTACTGTATCCATCGTCAACGTGGGAGGACGCTACGCAGCTTTGCTCAGTCGCCGTTCCCCTCAGGAAGGGGTGCATACCGAGGTGTGGATTGAACAGGCATTGAACCAGGATGTGCGTGATGCTGACTCGCTGGTCATCCGCGTGGATGTGCGCTTGCTTTACCAGAGCTTGTCCGGCGGCGGCTACTTAGGGTCTGAATACCCATTGATGATTCGCCTTTCTTTCACGGATATTTACGGCCACAATTTGGAATGGGTGCATGGTTTCTACTTCCGCCCACCGGAAAACCCGGCCTGGCCTACGACCTACGGGGAGCAGATACCCCCTTTCATCTGGTATCCTTCTGAGACGAAGAACCTAATACAAGTGTGGAAAGCTCAGGGGACGCCGCCGGCGACACTACGCAGTTTGCGTATTTACGCTTCCGGCCACAATTACCAATCCATGGTCTCGGAAGTGGGTATCTTCGTGCGTTGATGGAAGGTAACACACGAGCTTGAAGCTGCTGGCGCGCTTTTATTCTCCGGCTTTTCTATTGCTTGACTGCTGGGCTATTTTACTCTGGAAAAATGAGATGATTCTGCCTGAGAATGATTTCTCAGATTGTGACACCGGTATTTCTTCCGCCGCGTTGTTTCTTTCTCCACGGTCCGAAGGGTTTTAATCTATTTCTGCACCTTTCCTTGTATTTCCTCTTTTGCCGTGGAAATGGCAGGCGGCTCTACGGCCATAGGGTGTTGTTGTGCCCCGCTGGTGTCAAGGAACCAGTCTACGCTGTGCGTGCCGCTTTTGGCTACCATAAGTAGTAAGACTACGAAATAACCGAAAAAGCCGACGGCTAAGCCGAAACCGTAGGCGCCGAACAAGTCTGTACGTGGCTGAAAGAGAGCCAAAATAGCGGCACCGACTAATGCTCCGATGATAGTTGCAATGTCGGAGAGGTTGATTTCCCGCCGGTAGCGGTTGGTGAAATAAGTGAACCAGCCAATGACAGCGCCGAAACTAAAGGCGCCCAAGAGTTGTAAAAAAGTCGCGCTTCCTTGCTCCATTATGTACTCTCCTTTGGATTGAGTTAGCTATTTCTGCGTTGGATGCGCCAGAAACATCCATGCAGGGTTTCGTAAACGGCGACACTGCCCACCATGCTGCCGAGAAAGGATAAGAGAACGTCCGTGCTCAACAAGAAGGCCATAGTGCCCACGGCAATGGCCATTTGCGTCAACCCGACCAGCTTGTGGGCTGGCCTCCGAGCCCGGCGGACGTTTTCGGCTCCTAGCCAGCCTACTACAAGCCCGAAAGCGATGGCCCCGCCGACAAAAAGCATGTTCCTGCCTCCTTTTCCTGTGAGTTTGCGATTTACCTGATGTCCTTACGTCGTAATCGTGGAGCTGTCATTTGTTAGAATTAGAACACCGAAAGTGGCTCTTGACAAATAGGGTCGGAGAGAAGGCCACAGAATAACACGGAAAGGCACAGAAAAGACTAAAGACAATAATTTTCCGTGTTATTCTGAGTCATTCCGTGGCTTAGTCAGCCGCAACGACTCAGTAGGTTTGTTAAGATGGGGAATAGCTCTTTTGAACCATGCCCAAAAACAAAATCTACGAAATATGTGGTTGGCAAGTCAGGAACTACAGATTGCATGGGTTAAGTACAGATTTCTTCCTTGCTTTTCGACCCAAATTTGTGAAATCCTGTGTTTTTCTGTGGCTAAAATGAAAACGCCAGAGTCCAGTACCATACATC
>WFQT01000507.1 GCA_015486895.1 Anaerolineae bacterium | reverse complement strand
GTATTGAAGTATTGTTAGTATTATTCCGTGCTGCTATCATTATGCGAATGGACTGAGAATCTGTTGTGTTGGCAACCTACAATGATATATAAATGAGGAGGTGCACCATTTCACTTGCGAAGATTTTCGAAGAGCACCCCGAACGCCGGTACATTCAGTTTGGCGGCAAAGGGGGATTAGGGAAGACGACATTCTCTGCAGCGACAGCCTATTGGTTGGCCAAGCATGGATATCGTGTGTTGGTGTTTTCGGTGGACCCGCAGGCATCCCTTTCAGACATTTTCCAGCGGGATATTTTCGGCAAAGGGGCGGTAGAGATCATGCCTAACCTCTACGCCCAGGAGATTGATGCTGACCAGCGTATCCGAGAATATCAGGGCGAGATACGCAAGAAGATCCTGGATATGTATGGGCTTGAAAAGGTGCCCGATGAGATCGAGCACTACATTCAGGCTGCTGCAGCTGAGCCTGCCATGGAGGAAAGTGCTATCTTCGATAAGGTAGTGGATATCGTGGTAAGCGGCGATTACGATTATTACATCTACGATCTGGTCCCGTTGGGCCATGCCTTGTATTACCTAAGCATGGCTAGCGTCTATGATCAATGGATTGAAAAAATTACGCACTTGCGGGAGGAAATGCAGGAATACTCCGAAATGGCAGCCATTGTGCAGCATAAAGATGGATTCGAAGAGGACAAGATCCTTGAGGAGCTCCAGTACATCCGAAACAGGATTAACAAGTCCTCCAGCATCCTGACCGACAGGGAAAAGACTGCTTTTTTCTTTGTCTTGACTCCAGAGGAAATGATAATCCTGGACACCAAGAAAGCAGCCGGACTGTTTGCAAAGTATCAAGTTCCTTTGAGTGGTTTCATTGTCAACAGGGTAATCCCGGCCGAACTGGAAAAAGAGAACATCCCGGAGTACTTGCATCATCGCATTAGCATGCAGAAAAAGTATCTTCAGGAGATCGACAAGGTGTTTGGAGAAGAGGTACTGGCCAGAATACCAGAATTTGAGCGAGACATCACTGGCCTTCCGATGATTGAGAAGATGGCAGAGAAGATGTTTGGTTCATGAGGGGAAGTGAACAAATGGGACAGATTAAGGAATCCATGGTAGATTTTTTGGCCAACCATCCTAATATGAAGTACACCTTTTTCGGCGGCAAGGGAGGTGTTGGCAAGACGGTAATGGCTGGAGCTGCTGCCCACTGGCTCGCCAGCCAGGGGAAGCGGACGCTTCTGGCTTCTACAAATCCAGTGCATAGCCTTAGTAGTTTGCTGGATCAGGACGTTTTCGGCAGGCCAGTGCCGGTCGGAGGAGCGCCTAACCTTTGGGCTTATGAGATCGACACAAGGGACACTATTGCCCGATCCAAAGAGGAAATCCAGGAGAAAATTGAATGGTTCCTCAAGTACGCTGATATCAAGACCAGGGCGGATGAATTCGTGGAATCGGCGACGTTGAATCCGGCTTTTGAGGAATCTGCCATGTTTGAGAACATGATTGACATCATGTTCGAGGACGAGTACGAGGTATACGTGTTTGACACCGCACCTACGGCTAATGCCCGACGTCTTTTGGGAATGTCATCCGTTTACTCACTCTGGGTGGACAAGATGGTGAAAAGTCGCGAGGAAGCCAAGTCCTTGAAGGAACTTCTTTCCTACACCAAGAAGAACGAGAAGGATCCCTTAATGGCTTATCTCGTTAACTTCCGGGAGAGAATGGCTCATGCCAAGGAGCTTCTGACCGACGATGGACTGACGTCATTCTTCTTTGTGACGCTGCCGGAGGCGCTCCCAATCGCTGTAATCACAAGGTTCATCCAGTGGTTCCAAGACTTTGGCATCCCTGTGGGGGGGGTGGTTGTTAACATGCTTATTGACCGTTCAATGGTGGATGAAACTTCTGCCGATTTTGTCCGGAACCGCGTAATGATGCAGGAAGCGTACATGGACCAAATTTGGAAGGAATTTGACGGCCGAGTGCGGGCGGTAGTTCCTTTGTTTGATACTGAGGTGCGCGGCGTGGAAATGGTGGGTAGAACGGCGGATTTCTTGTTTAAGTGAACAGGCCTGGCAGGTTCCATTCGTTAGTGTAGCCTGGCAGTTAGAACTGAGGGCTATACTGGCTAAAGTCGTCTTGCGGCGATCCGGGGACTATAAATGCTTACTGGGTCCCTAAAAAGTATTATGTCAACAGCCGCTGAGCCAGCCTGCGCTGGCTCAGCTTTTATGTAGCTTGCGACTTCAGTTGCGGGGCTTTTCTTTGCCCCCCAAGGCAGTGCGATGAAGCCTGTTCGAACTGCTGGGGGTTAAAGCCTAACGTAATTGGGTGATTTGCTTGCGCCTGGAGTCTGCTTCTTTCTTGATAGCTTCCAACACTTCGTTGTTTACTGGCAACAAGAAGTCGGCATCATCGAAGGGTGCTGGTGAGCGCATAATCCGGGCGCGAATTTGGTTTTCTGCCGTCATATCGGTGTAAATGAGGTTGTCCGCTTTCTCTTGTAGTTTCTGTGCCATTTTGCGGGATGCCTCGGCGTTGATCGTTAGCACCCAGGTGCCGGTTTTGACCAGATCGAAAATAGTCTGCATGAATT
>WFQT01000506.1 GCA_015486895.1 Anaerolineae bacterium | reverse complement strand
GTCGTTCCCGGCAAAGGCATCCGGGAGGAGATACCTTCCATGCCCGGTTGTTATCACCTTTCCGTTGACCGGGTAGCTGCCGAGACGGAGGAAATTGCCCGGTTGGGCATCCCGGCGGTCGTCCTTTTCGGAATCCCGGAGCGGAAGGACTCTGTAGGCACCGAGGATTACAATCCTGACGGCGTGGTGCAGCGAGCAATCCGGGCGATAAAAGCCACCGTGCCGGAGTTGCTGGTCATCGGCGATGTATGCATGTGCGAATACAGTGACCACGGCCATTGCGGCATAGTCAACGGCTGGCCCGACGAGAATCCTGTTTATTATGATGGTAGATGGCCACAGGGCTACGTCCTGAATGACGAGACGCTTCCCTATCTGGGCAAAATTGCCGTTACTTATGCCGATGCTGGGGCGGACATTGTGGCCCCTTCTGGCATGATGGATGGTATGGTGGGGATAGTACGGAAAGCTCTGGACGATGTCGGATACCAGCGCGTGGCGATCCTTTCCTACGCGGTGAAATACGCCAGCGCATTCTATGGTCCTTTCCGAGATGCAGCCCAGTCTCCGCCCCGTTTTGGCAATCGGAAGCAGTACCAGGAAGATCCGGCCAACGCCCGCGAGGCACTGCGGGAAATAGCGCTGGACATAGCTGAGGGGGCGGACATGTTGATGGTGAAGCCCGCGATGGCGTATATGGACGTTATCCGGCTGGTGCGGCAGCACACGAATCTTCCGCTGGCTGCGTATAGCGTTAGTGGAGAGTATAGTATGATCAAGGCTGCCGCGGCGAATGGTTGGATTGACGAAAAGGCGGTGGCGATGGAGGTTTTGACCGGCATAAAGCGGGCCGGGGCCGATATGATTCTGACTTATTGGGCCAAGGATGTGGCCCGATGGCTACAAGACAACCAATAGCGGTTAGCCGAGAGCCATCAGCAAAACGCTAACAGCTATTTTGGGGAGGAAAAATGTTAAGCGTAACGCATCTTTTGAATGGGACTGCAACGCCTGGGGATGCCCTACGGTATGGTAGGGACACGAAGAGAATGCCGGCTCACATGCTTCATTATAGCAAGGATAAGAAACCTATTGTGGTTTGGAATTGTACCCGGCGTTGCAATTTGCATTGCATGCATTGCTACTCTAGCTCGGAGAACAGAGAGTATCCCGGCGAGCTGACCACCGAGCAGGGCAAGAAGCTCATTGACGACTTGGCTGATTTCGGGGTACCTACGCTGCTTCTCTCTGGCGGTGAGCCACTCATGCGCTCTGATGTAGTGGAACTGGGGGCGTATGCTCGGCAAAAAGGATTACGGGTGGTCCTTTCGACGAATGGTACCCTCATCGATCGCGAAATGGCCACCCGCCTGAAAGGTGCCGGTCTGGCTTACGTCGGCATCAGTATTGATGGCATGCGGGAGGTCCACGATAAGATCCGCGGTGTCAAAGGAGCGTTTGACAAGTCCATCCAGGCGTTGAGGTACTGTCGTGAGGAAGGCATTCGCGTGGGGCTCCGGTTTACCGTCCATGCGCAAAACATCAAAGAGCTGCCGGCGGTTTTCAAGTTAATGGAAGATGAAGGCATTAACAGAATGTGCGTTTACCATTTGGCTTATGCTGGCCGTGGCGAGCGCATTCAGCGCTTTGATTTGACCCCGCCGGAGACCCGCGGCGTCGTCAAGATGATTTTTGACCAATCGGAAGCGTGGCATAAAAAAGGTATTGACATTGACTTGCTGACGGCGGACAATCACGCTGACAACGTGATGATGTACTGGCGCATCAAGGAAAAAGACCCAGAGCGGGCGGAGGATGTCTTGCAAATGTTGCGCTGGAATGGCGGTAACCAATCGGGCATCGCCATTACCTCCATTGATCCCTTAGGTGAAGTGCACGCCGACCAGTTCTCCTGGAATTATAGCTTTGGGAACGTGAAGGAACGCCCCTTCGGCGAGATCTGGATGGACGCCAGCGATCCTCGGATGGCGATTTTGAAGGATAGGGCAAAGCATTTGAAAGGGCGATGTGCCGTATGCAAGTGGCGTGACATCTGCAACGGCAGTTTACGGGCCCGGGCGGAAAGCTATTTTGGCGACTGGCTGGCTCCCGATCCCGGCTGCTACCTGACGGATGCAGAGATCGGGCTGAAGCCGGGCACCCCAGAATGGGAGGTTGCCCACGAGTTTATTGTGCCAGTGCAGGAGCGTGAGATGGAGAAAGCGACCGCAGCGATCTCACCGGCGTGATTAAAGCGTTGGTAAAAGCTGTGGGATCGCTGCGGCGAGATCAAGATTCAACGCCGGGGACGCAAAGATATATAAGGCGCAAATTTCGTTCGCTTTCTCTTTTTGAAATCCCTGCGTCTTTGCCCTCTGTGGCTTGGCGCTAAGATTAAGTTCACAGACTGGGTCTGTGCAACCGGTGTAATTTGCGGGTTACTATTCAGCCTCCTCAGCAATAGGACGCTGATGACGCTGATACTCGCTGATCTTTTCTGATTCATTTGCTTTATCTGCGTGAATCTGCGGCATCTGCATCCGATTTATTCAAGGCTGAACAGTTACATTTGCGGTTTCTTTTCGGGGTAGGCCCCCCATGATACCGTGCCCGTGCCAAGGAGGATGAAAATATGCAGCATCTTAGCCACAAAGCCGCTGCTGAGCGACAAATGCACAGCAAGCACTTACACGAGATAGACTTCGATAAGGCACCTTTTACGGTGCTTTGGGAGATCACCAGGGCGTGCGCATTGGCGTGCAGGCATTGCCGGGCAAAGGCCCAGCCTAAACCGGATCCAAACCAGCTCACCACTGAGGAAAGCCTGCGGCTGATTGACCAGATAGCCGAATTCGGTAGCCCAATCCTGGTGTTCACCGGCGGAGATCCTATGATGCGCCGGGATTTGGAGGAGCTCATCCGCTATTCCAGCCAGGAAAAGGGCCTGCGAACGTCCCTCACGCCCAGCTCTACGGCGCTGGTAACGAAGAAACGGCTGGCGGCGGTCATGGATGCAGGTATCCGCCGCATTGCCCTCAGTTTAGACGGGCCGGATGCCGAATCACATGATTTCTTCCGTGGCTTCTCCGGCTCCTTCAAGCGAACAATGGAAATTCTGCACGACGCCCATGAGGTCGGCCTTTCTATCCAGGTCAACACTACCGTTACCAAGTTCAACTTGCAGCGCATGGAAGAGATGGTACCCTTTTTGCAGAAATATGGTGCGGTTCAGTGGTCACTCTTTTTCCTGGTGCCCACCGGCCGGGCCCGGATAGAAGACTTGATTTCTCCGGAGGAACACGAACAAGTTTACAACTGGATGTACGAGCTTTCCAAGAATGCTCCTTTTGACATAAAAGCGACCAACGCACAGCCTTATCGCCGCGTGGCGATTCAACGGGCTCGGGAGGAAGCGCTGGCGGCTCAAGGGAAAGCGCTTGATGAAGTGTCGATCCAGGGCGCGGGTTTCCAGTACGCCGATGGCCTTAATCGGCCAGTGAAAGGGGTCAATGATGGCCGCGGGGTGCTGTTCATCAGCCATGTGGGGGATGTCTACCCTACTGGTTTCTTTCCTCTCAGCGCCGGCAACGTGCGGGAGCGGTCCGTGGTGGATATTTACCGCAACACTTCCCTTTTCCGCGATCTGCGGGATAGCAGCAAACTAAAAGGTAAATGTGCCGTGTGCGAGTTCAAGGATATATGCGGCGGGAACCGGAGCCGCGCTTACGCCATGACCGGTGATCCACTGGAGTCAGAGCCAACTTGCGTTTGGGTGCCGCCAGCGTATCAAGAGATGGTGGAACGGGGCGAAGCGGAGCCGGTGAAGCGGTATTTTGCTAAACGTCTGTTGCCGGAAATGATGATCCCTTACTATGCGGATGTAGCGGAGCCGGTCCACCCATGACGCCACAAACGCTCTCTGGTTTAACGGCCACCGATAGAAAGCTGCTGGACGCTATCCAGACCGGCTTTCCGCTGGTTGATGATCCCTGGAGCGCACTGGGCCAACCGTTGGCTCTCTCAGGCGTAGACACGCTTGCCCGGCTGCAATGGCTGCGGGGCCAAAACTTGATCCGGCAAATAGCGGCCATTTTCGACACCAAAGCATTAGGCTACCACAGCGCTTTAGTGGGTGGGAAAGTCACCCCGGATCGGATCGAAGCAGCCGCGACGGTTATCAGCCATCATCCTGGCGTCAGCCACAATTATGAGCGAGACCACGACTTCAATCTCTGGTTCACGCTGGCCGTGCCGCCGGAAAAATCGTTGGATAAGGAAGTAGCGATGCTGGCGGAGCAAGCCCGTCTGGATACGTATCGGTTGCTGCCTACTATCAAGTTGTACAAAAT
>WFQT01000505.1 GCA_015486895.1 Anaerolineae bacterium | reverse complement strand
GGTTACGACAGAGCTTTCGTGATTGATACAACAACCCGGCAGCGACTGATCGAGACTGATCCCCGTAGCGTCGAGGTGATCAAGCCCTGGCTGCGGGGCAAGGACATCAAACGCTGGCGGGTGGATTGGCGGGGAATGTACGTTATTGCGATTCAGAATAGTGGTGACGCCGGTGTGGCACACCCCTGGGCGCATGCGCGTACCGAAAAAGAAGCCCGTGAGCTATTTCACAAAACCTATCCGGCCATCCACGACCACCTGAGCCAATACGAAGATGCCCTGCGCAAGCGCCAGGATCAGGGCCGATTTTGGTGGGAACTCCGGGCGTGTGCATATTACGCAGAATTCGAGAAGCCAAAGATCGTTTATCAGAAGTTTCAGGTACAACCCAAATTTGCCTTTGATGAATTGGGTACATTTGTAAACAGTGCTATTTGGATGCTTATCACAAATGACTTGGCACTTCTGGCTGTACTAAATTCGAGGGTGGGTTGGTTCCTTATTACACAATATTGTACGCAAATCCAGCGTGGGTATCAACTCATCTGGGATTATTTGGGAAAGATACCCATAGCAACCCCAACCGTCAAACAAGAACAGCAAATTGAAGCGATAGTCAACAAACTGTTAAACAACAAAGGGCAAGGCCCACAGGTGGCGGCCTGGGAGCGGGAGCTAAACGAGATCGTCTACCGGCTGTACGACCTGACGGCGGAGGAGATTGCGCTGGTGAAGGATAAAGAAAGCCGATGACCTTCTCACAATCTTCTTTCCTGCCTCCACCGGCAGCAATTTCTTTCAATCTCTATCACGATGAATCAGGGACCTATGTTCGCAATGGTGGAGACCGATGGCTAATGCATGGTGTTTTGTTTGTGCGCGAACAAAGACAAAAGGAGCTTTCTCAGGCATTACAGGCGGTCAGAGACGAATTACGATATTATCACGAACTTCATTTCATAAAACTGAGAAAGGAAACCGGAGCGAAAGCGGAATGTATTCGCAAATGGCTGAAGCTATATTTGGGTTTTTCAGAGTATTGTTTTTACCATTGTTTAGCAATAGATACCAAATCACCTGCTTTTCGGCATGATAAGTTTTCAGAACCCTACTATGTTTATAACTATTTCGCTCGCACCGCTATCGTAGGAGGGATTTCTTGGTTTTTGAAAGGCTATTCGAAAGTGAAATTGCAGATTTTTTCAGACCCGAAATGGAGACGCAAGAATGATAACTTTGCAAGGTATATTCCTCAAGCCGTCTTGGCATCTATTAATGAAAAACGACAAAACAAACCTGGAAGTTATCCTGAGATAATTCTGGCTGATCAAAGCATTACTTTGGTGGATTCAGACCCCCAAAAGGTCCGTCCGGTACTCAAACCTGCCAGCGAGTTCATTCAGTTGACTGATTTGTTAACGTCCAGCGTTGCTCAGGCACTCAACGCATCTTCCGGAAATCAAGCTAAAATTGATTTAGCTCAGATGATGGCCTCTTGGATAGAGGACACTCGCCGGCCGCCCTGGTTGCAAACAAAAGAGTTGCATCGTCGTTTTTCGTTGTCCTGTTTCCCCAATGAAAAAGGACAGTATTACAATCCTAATTTGGCTGTAACCCAACGAGACCAACTATCCTTATTCTGAAGATATGACAGGAATTTGAAAAGAGTCCAAATATGTTTCCACCGAGGAAACAGCGTGATATATTCTGCTCTTGATTAACTTCAGATACCAGAGTTTTCTAACCCAGTTGCCTGTCTACTGTGATGGGTAACCCCTTATACGGAAAGGCGATAATTATGTTCGAAGTATTACAGCCAAGCAAGATAACTGTTCGTTCAATGCCATTGGGCGATTTTTTGGAGCTAGTCGCACAAGGCCAGTTGCAGATTCCGCGTTTTCAGCGTGAATTTGTCTGGCCCATCTCCAAAACGCTGGCGTTGCTCGATAGCATGTTTAAGGAATTTCCTATCGGTACGTTCTTTTTTTGGCAAGCGCCAGCCGATCAAGCGATCACCTTTCGCGAGCTGGAGGATCTGCACATTCCGGCGCCAGACCCACACCAGCCGGTCTCATATATTCTGGATGGACAACAGCGCTTGACCTCATTATTTGCTGCGGGTCATAGTCTCTCTATCGGAACAAAGGATTATGGCAATATCTGTCTTGATCTGGAAGCAGCCCAGGCATACGAGTCGAGCACAGACGAGTTCGACAAAGCCATCTTTGTCAGTCGGCGTTCTCCTGATAACAAACGCTATGTTCGCTTCCACGACGTGCTGATGGGCAATCTCTCTGTGTACGATCGGCTTTCAGTGGAGGGCAAAGCGATCTTTCAAGCCGCCCGTCAGCGTTTCAGTACCTATCCCTTTTCGGTTGTTTGGGTTCGAGACCAACCGCTGGGCGAAGTCGTCGAGATATTTCAGCGTATCAATCAGGGTGGTAAGCGTCTTAGTAGTTATGATCTTGTGTGCGCAAATCTATGGTCGGAATCATTCAATTTCCGACGGAAGGTGGCTACGCTAAACAAGCAATTCGTTGACAAAGGTTTCGGGCATATTGACGAAAATATAGTTCCGCAGGCAATCACACTCATTCTAACCGGTAAATCAAGTCAATCTGGACAACTGAGATTGAAAAGTGAGACAGTAGAAGCAATTTGGCCTAATGTGAGCAAAGCGCTCATGCGCGCGATTGATTTTCTTCGGAACAATGTAGGCGTTAAGCGAGCTGAATTTCTCCCGTATGGCGGCATCTTGGCCTTACTGACAATGTTCTTCTATAAGCTCAACGGCAAAGCGCCAACTGCAGAACACCGTACCACATTGTGGCGATGGTTTTGGTGGACATCGGCATCCGAACGGTATAGCTATGCCAGTCGTGAGAAGATCAATAGCGATGCTGAATACCTTGAGAACGTACTATCAGGTGAGCCTGTCGATCGTTCATGGCAGGTGTCGGTCAAGGCAGAATCTTTGCTACATGTGAGTATGAAATCGAAAACTTCAGCGTTGCGCAATACCTTCTTGTGTTTGCTGGCCCTACAAGGACCGCGTAACTTCAAAGATGGCAGTCCAGTCAACCTATCCCTCGACTTTTTCTCAACACTTGCGCGAGCGGAACGTCATCACGTCTTCCCGGTCAATTTCCTGAAACAACAGCACATCGCCGCTAATCAGGTGCATCTGTTACCAAACTTTATTTTTATCCCCGGCGAATTAAATCGAGAGATAAGCGACAAGTCGCCTTCAGAATACATGACCGAATATCAAAGTGGCAACACCAACTTTGATGCTGATATCAAGACCCACTTGATACCAATTAACGCAAAAAGCGCGATTTGGGCTGATGAATATGAGGAATTCTTGAAGCAACGCGCAGCCCTACTGGCAGAACGACTGAACCAAATAGTGGAAGTCGGGCCCACATTTGCGTCGACCTCACCTGGCCTGATCGCTGATGATGCAGCCAGCCAATGGGTTGAGTCTGTAGAATTGCAACTGCGTGATTTAATCGATGGTCGGCTTAGTGCAGTTGGCGGCAATATGTACTGGAACAAGACAGTTCCACAAAAAATACAAAACAAAGTTGTAAACAAAATCGGGCAACACGTAACAGCACATCCTTATGTGAATCCAGCAACCTATGCCTCTGGTCGTAAGAAACTTGATTTCTGTGATATTGGCGATTACATAGGCATCATCAAGGCAAACTGGTCCCAATTCTCGGATGTATTTGGAAACCAGGATATTGCCCTGCGGCACTTTGACGACTTTCGGCGGTTCCGTAACCTTGTCGCCCATAATAATAAAGATGAATTGACAGATGTATTGCGAAAAAATGCAGAGGCGGCGATAATCTGGTTGCAAAGAATTTTCGATGCTTATGTCGTTGACGAACCAGAATGATGCTACATCAAAACCTACAAACCGCTGATTGAAAATCTGGCAAAAAAACACCACCTACGGCGCATTCGCGCTTTCGGTGGTTCAGTTACAGTATACACTGATATCGGCCCTGGAGGAATTCTGGAAACCTTGCCTCCCCCTCGACGTCACCTACAACATCCTGCCGCAAGCGTGGCAACGATCACATCATAACGAGGTCACAGGTCAGGCTTATGCACCAACCATTTAACATCCGCCCGGCCAACCGGGCCGACTTACCACAAGTCATTCAATTGGACAGTGCAGCTTTCTCGCCTTACGGCACGGCTGAATCGCCCGACGTCATCCGCGCCCGGCAGCAGGTTTTCCCCGCGGGCTTCGTGGTTGCCGAGGCGGACGGCCGCATTATCGGTTACGGCAGCGCTGAGAAATGGCGGGAAGTCCGGGAACCGGGGCTGGATGAAGACCCTCACATTACCCATGCGCCGGACGGACCTGTTTTCTGCATCACGGGCATGGCTGTTGC
>WFQT01000504.1 GCA_015486895.1 Anaerolineae bacterium | reverse complement strand
TTAGTGACCTGTCCACAGCCCTAAAGAAGGCACTGGCCCTGTTTTTTCACATCGAGCTTTTGTCGGGTGGGGGAGGATTGTGGGAACTGGACGGGAAACACCTGCGAGACCTTCTTGGTGATGAAGTAGCGGACAGTTTCGGAATCGAAAGGACAGAAGCATCTGTTTTTATGACCGATGACGAAGCCTTCGCAAAGGCATTGGCCGATACAATCGATTCTGATGGGTTTGTTATTGTGAGTCGTCTGGCCGATCAATTCGGCGAATTCCTGAATATTCCACCACAAGACCACGCAGCTGTTCTAGACAGTTTCGTACGCAACGCGATGTATCATGAAAGGCTGCGTTTGCTTGAGCACCATCCTGGCCAACCGAGGATGGGCAGAGGTCTATTCGGCGATAACGACAGCCGCAGGATACGACTCGATTTCAATCCTGGTATTGACCACGACTTGAAACAAAGTGCTCCGGGGGCTCCCGGAGCCGTAACAGACAAAGATACCGGAGGAAAACAATGACGATTTCAAAGCCTTGGGCTGCAAAAGGTGTTGCACTCTATCCGCCCAGCTTCTGCATGGTCGGACAAAACCAGATCTTCAACAATCTGCATAAATTCCGCAGCCAGTTCTGGGATGGAGTCAGCAGGGATTTGGCCGGGTTCTTCGTGGCCTTTGGTGACTGGGGGCTTGGTAAAACCCGACTCGGATATGAACTCGTTGGTGAAGCCACGGGACGCATTGACGAATGGCTTTTGAACCCTAATGAGTACATCATTGCACCCTATAATCAGGACGACATCAAGGCACGAGTCCTAGAACCGGCCTTGAAAGATGGAATTTTACCACTGTACATCCGCTATAGTTCTGTCTGTGATGATGATCTGGATGCATCTACATGGGTTGCCCGCTTGGCTGTTGAGGCGCTGAAACAAACCATAGAAGCGGACCCGACCGCAGGTGGTCCATCTGATCTATACGAGGACCTTCGAAGCGCATTACATGCAAAAGGTGTGAAACTCGATCATTTGGACTGTGTTCGTGATTCGACCAGTAATTTCGATGATCGGTTGACTGCTGCCATGCAGGTCTTGAAAAAAGCAGGCATCAATCACCTTTGGATAATTGTTGATGAGGTAGAAACCCCTGGTGATCTCAAGAAAGGGCTTCGTGAAGATACGCCGACAAAAGTAGACGACGAGTATCTTCTTATGGTGTCCGAGGTTATCAAACATGAGAATTGGCGCGGCCGCCATCCGTATGTGAATTTCCTCCTTTTGTGTTCTCTGGGTATGAGGGATCAGATCCACATTGGCCCGAACCTTAGGCGTGCCAGTAGTGTGACTTTGGAGCCAAATCAGGTCACCGATGTCGGGAATTTCGTTGAGCACATAAAAAAATCCCTTGCTGATCCGGAGGCTGTTGATTATCCAGCCGGCACACTTGAAGGAGCCTTTCTTGCGGCAAACCGTAACTTTGGCTGGCTTAATGTGTTAATGGCATCCATCCACGAAACACTAGCTCGCCACAGAGACCGGGGAGAAACGGTAGAGGCCTGGGAACTCCTGCGTGATTTCGCCAGGACCGATGCCCGAGCAACCCACATTTTCAACGATCACGCCGTTCTGCCGTTGATCGGCAGTGTGGCTGGAGTTCCAAAAAAGGAAATTGAGCGATTGATCTATGGCCAGTTGCCAGTGGCTGTTGGAGGTCCTTCAAGTGGTTCAATCACGGCGACAATGGCGGAGGCGCTTTTGCAACATGAGATTGCAGGACGCGGCAAGGCCTTTGCCGAACTGGCGCAGATTCATATAGACGAACGTGGCTTGGCTGATGAATTGACGAGACCAGAAATAGGATTCAAGGCCAAAGAGGGCAAGACGGACACCTATTACACTCCAACCTGCGAGATATCTGTAGTTGGTCTCCTTGAGGCGCTTCGCGCTTTTTCCGTTACAGTAGACAAAGCAAAGGGCGGCACAGCTGGTGATTTTGTCATCTACACGGATCTGGAGCAATGGGGAGAACAGCTTGCAGCGCTTTATCCTCGGGAAGGTATCGATTTTGCTGCAGAAGCCTTGCACCGAATTTTTCTAAAACCTGAATATCGAGTAGATGGCGCACGCTTTGTTGGGATGTCATTCCGGTTATGGCGGGAATTCAATAAACTCTTAGTTTCTTCCGCTGAATCTGTACGTTTCTTCAAGGATGGTCAGCATGAGGCGTCTTTGGAGCAGTACGTTCAAAAAAACTCAGATACCAAACATAGGCGGGCTTCCGCTGTTTGTCTTGGTTTGGCCAAGCTGATAGATGAGCGCCTTGATTCTACTCGTCAGGCATCCGGGCTGAAGGACATTCCTCACCAAATTCTGAAATCTGAATTCCGTAACCCCTCACTGGAAGGGCTGCGGGTCACACCCGATGGCAGGGTCACGACTGTTTACTGCCTGGATGAGGAACAAACCATCGACCGTCTCAAATCCTACGTTGGCCTTGAACGTGTTCATCCTATACTTGTCTTATTCCCAGCCACTGCTGACATACCCTCTTTCCAAGAGCGCCTTGAAGGTCTTCCAACACTTAAGCGGTGTATCATTCTGCGTCGTCTCGTGAGCCAGGAGGAAGATTTTCTGCTTAAGTATTCAGGGCGAGACACAGCGTTTGATCCCCATGTGGCAAGACTCAGCAAAGTCGCTAATGGCTTCTTGAAATCCTATCAAGACGATTGGCAGGCTAAAACCAGGGAATGGGCCAATACTCTTCGCAAAACCGGTTATCTTCTTGCTCCAGTATGGAACCGTACGCGCGGAGTAAATGTAAGCGACTTTGCCAAAGGCTATCGCCACATGTTGGCGACAAATTGTTCTTTAGATGCTCTCCCCGATACTGTTGGGGGCCCTCTAAATAACGTAGAGTTTGAAGACTGCCGACAAGCAGCCAAGAAAAATGTGGAACCACCGGCAGCATGGAAATGGGAATACGGCGATCTCCTCGGTGTGTTAACGACTGATGGAAGCAACTTGCCAAGAGTACCCCGTTGCTTTTTTGCTTTACTGCAAGAACTCAAGACCCAATCGTCGGCCTCGAAACTCGCTAACAACTTCTTTTTTCTAGTGCCCGAAACCGAGCTTAAGGCAGTGAAGCAACTGGAGCAAATCCTAGAACTACTCCTTGGTATTGGAGTGGTGCGGAAGACGGGCGATCTCTATCGGGCCGTGGATCAGAACCTTTTAGAGTCACGGCGCCAGTCCGCATCGAACTGGCTGAAAAATGAGTGCAAAGGCCAGATAAAAGACCTTGAGGATCTTTTTCCGACACAAGCGGAAATTTTGCTCAACGCAGCCTATCCTGCTGCTGGCGTCAAATTGGAGGACGCAGAAAGTAAGATCAAGACCATAGACTTCAGTCTTCTCAATACGCCGGACCTTAGCACTCTTTCCGATGAGTCATTTCGGAAATTTGTTGGTGACATACTAGCAGTGGAATCATTGATCACAGCCGTATGCTCGTTAGATATTGGGGAGCAAAGTCATCAACCATTCGATTGTTCACCTGCACGCATCGCCTACTTCGAAAACCGATTCAACTTATTATCCGTATGGGAGAAGGTTTCTTTTCTGGCATGGTTGAAGAATACTTTTTTGCAAGAACGTGACAGTCTCCTCCAGGAAATCGAGGAGCTTCTTAACGAAGCAGCTGAACTTGGAGAAGCTAAAGGAGAATCTTTCCCTATTGCACCTGTGACGCTACCTCTAAAGGCAATCAAAAAAGAACTTGAGGACACATCATTAGGGGCTACTGCTCATACTCAAACGATTAGGCCCGAAGTATCAGTTTCTGGCTTTGATTTGAAAATCGGGCAATATTTTTTGCAGTCTCAATATGATATTGCATGGAAACGCATGGAGGCGCTTCGCAGCCTGATTAGTAAGGACAAATCGCAAAGCTTTTTTGCTCGTTTTAAGAAGCTTCATAGCCAGTGGGAAAATGTGGTTGAACGATTCAAATCGGCCGAAAGTGCATGGAATGCGTTGGCTACCTTCATTTCTGATGCTCCTCAGTCAGTGAGGAACAGTCTCTTGTCCCTAAAAGGCGAGATAAAGAAGTACCAGGGACTTATTCGCGGTGGTCTCAAGAAACAGATCCAATCACAATGCGATGATATCTCCGAAGACCAGCTTTTGGAGACTCTCAGAACCGAGGTGGAGGCGACTGCCAATGCTATTCAACCTCTCGAGCAAACTATCCAAACCCGATTAGAAGCTATACATGCGGAGTTGCGAGGAGTCATCAAGGAGAACGAGCTGAGAGCTCTTAATCGGGTATTGAAAGCAAACGGTCTGCCAGCCAAGGAGGAGCCGACGCCAGATACAACCTACGCAAAGACAAAGTTGGCCTACGAATCCTTCAACGGCGAGGTGATTTCCCAAGGGCAGAGCTTCTTTGAGGGTGCAGGTAAAAAAACACATTTCGACCTCTGGGTTGAAGTTTGCTCTGGGTTGATTGCCGGAACTTATGATAAAGAAAAGCATCCTGACCATGCT
>WFQT01000503.1 GCA_015486895.1 Anaerolineae bacterium | reverse complement strand
GCGTGGATACCCCTGCCGGGCTGCTTTGTGATGGGGGAGAAGAGCGGCTGTTGGTTATCAGGGCAGCGGCGACTTTGGCGTTAGGCTGGCCGCTATCGGGGTTGGCGTTGGCATCTGGGCCGGCAGCGGTTGGGGATCTCTACTTGGCCGATGTGGGCCTGTTGCCGGAGGCTTTTGCGCAGGCAGGAATGGCTGTTCCGCCCCCCGGGGTGTGGCCTTTTGGCGGCGAATCTGTTTATCCGCTGGTGATTGCCTCCGAGTAGGGGTGACCACGTAGGGATCGCCCCTACTATCGTTGCGGGGTGCTATGCGAAGGTCCTGCTTCCTACGTATTGAGAAGATATGGAAAATCTGTGTTAATCTGTGCAATCTGTGGCAAGGACAACTAGGTCAAGCCTGAAAAGTCATTTTCGCCAGACTCCAGGTTAGGGTGAAAAGCGATAAGAGCATGGTTGAGCCGGTCAGCGAGCTGATGAAAACTAAGTTGGAGCAGATGCCCCAACGCCCAGGCGTCTATCTCATGCACGACGCTTTCGGGAAGATCATCTATGTGGGCAAGTCGGTGAATCTACGGGCCCGGGTGCGTAGCTATTTCTATGTCTCGGCCCAAAGGGACACAAAAACGCGACAATTGGTTAGCCGCGTTGCTGATATCGAGTGGATCATCGTCGGCAATGAGGTTGAAGCGCTGGTGTTGGAAAGTGCTTTAATTAAGCGCTACAAGCCGCGTTATAACATCCAGCTCAAGGACGACAAGCATTACCCTTACATCAAAGTGCACTGGGCTAACCCTTTCCCAAAGGTCAGTATTACCCGGCGCATTTTGGCCGATGGGGCTCGTTATTATGGCCCTTACACTTCTGCGTGGGCGGTGCGCCAAACGTTGTACGCATTGCGGCGGGTGTTCCCTTATCTGACTTGTGATCGGGAAATCACGGGGAAAGATAGCCGGGCTTGTCTCTATTACGACATCAAGCAGTGTGCCGGGCCTTGCATTGGTGCTATCAGCCAGGTAGAGTACCGGCGGATGATCGATCAACTTTGTCGTTTCCTGGAGGGGGATACTGAGACGGTATTGGCGCAGTTGCGGGAGAAAATGCAATCTGCCGCGGGCCGCTGGCAGTTTGAGCTGGCAGCCACTTACCGAGATCGCATCGCCGCGGCGGAGCGGATTGCTAAACAGCAACAGGTGGTCGACCGGGGCGGTGCCGATGTGGATGTTATCGGCTTGGCCCGGGAGGGGAACGATTGTTGCATTCAGATCTTCTTTGTGCGGCGCGGCAAGCTATTGGGGCGAGACTCATTTTCGTTACTGAATATCGGCGGCGAGGAGGATGGGCAAATTCTTGCCTCTTTTCTGACGCAGTTTTACGGTGAGGCGGCCCACATTCCTCCAGATATTTTACTGCCCGCCGAACCTGAAGGTGTGGCGACTATTGCTGAGTGGCTGTACCGACATCGGCATGCCAAAGTCCGCCTACGCGTGCCGAAGAACGGCCAGAAGCGAGAGTTAATGGCACTGGTGCAGGAAAATGCCAAGGAGACATTGGCTTCATGGCGGCAACAATGGGAAGCGGAGGCCCATCGGCAAACGTCATCTTTGGCGGCGCTGCAGGAGGCGCTGGGCATGGATGCATTGCCTAATCGTATCGAAGGTTATGACATCAGTACTTTGCAGGGTACGAATAGCGTTGGTTCCATGGTCGTTTTCAGCCGCGGCGTCCCTCAGAGGAGCTATTACCGACGCTTTCACATCCAGTCGGTACAGCAAATTGGTGAACCTGATGACTATGCCTCCATGCGTGAGATGTTGACCCGTCGTTTTCGCCGGGCGGTGGAAAGCCAACCACTTCCGCCGGGGCAGGTAATCAGTGAACGTGAAAAAATCTGGCGGTTGCTGCCCGATTTATTGCTCGTCGACGGGGGCAAAGGACAATTAGGAGTCGCGGTGGAAGTGTTACAGGAATTTGGCTTTTTGGATCAGATCGTTGTCATAGGACTGGCCAAGCAGAGAGAGGAGGTCTTTTTACCTAATAGGAAGACCCCTTTGCGATTGCCGCTGGATTCTTCTGCTTTACAGTTATTGCAGCGGGTACGAGATGAGGCGCATCGTTTTGCCATCACTTTCCAGCGCCAGACTCGCCGTAAGAGGGGCTTGGCCTCCAGTCTGGACGCGATTCCCGGCATCGGCCCTCGCCGGAAGCAGGCATTGCTGCGCCGCTTTGGTTCCTTGGATGCCATTCGGGCAGCCTCGGTGGAGGATTTGGCTGCAGTGTCCGGTATGAACCAAGCTGTTGCCAGGCGGCTCAAGGAGGAACTGTTATGAGGATACAGGTTGACGATCTAAAAAAGATTCCTCTTTTCTCTGATCTTGATCAGGAGATTCTGGGTGAGTTAGCCACGATGGGCTACAATTACGTCTTACCTATCGATAGCCAGGGGCGTCGCTTCATCATCGATCCTTCGGCATATGTAAGAGATGTTTATATAGTTGTTAACGGGGAGGTCGAGGCCAAGTGGAGGCCGGCGTCGCGGCATGGGGTTTCTGTCAGCGAGTGGGCACGGCCATTACATTTGGGAGATGTGCCTTGCCACAGCGAGATTCTCTTGGGGCGGCCTTGTATGCTGAAGGTCGTTGCCGCCGGGGGTTCCCGCTTTCTCCGTTTCGATGTGCAAGATTTCTCGCGAATTATCATGAAGTATCCCCAATTATATGACAAGCTGCTCCCCCGTAAGCTCTTGAGGAGCCTGCGGGCGATGCCGCTGCTCAAAGATATCCCTGATGATATCCTCATTGCTATTGCCGATCTGGTGGAGGAGAAGAAGTTAAAGCCCGGCGAAACGCATCGAGGCAACGTTGAGCGGCCGATTGTCTGGATGGTTGATAGTGGCCAGTTACAAATTTGGCCTGTAGCTCGGAAGAAAGGGAAAGAGCAGTTAGTTGGCCCTGGCTTCTTCTTCCCCGATGCTATTCCGGCATGCAGCCAGTTCCAGACGGGCTACACTGTTCAAGCGAAAGTGGGAACCACTCTCTTGGGGCTTCCCAGTGACCTGATCTATCAACTGGGCATCTTTGTGCCTGCTTTTCGCCACCGTTTGTACGATGTCGGCCTGACGCCGTCGCAGCCGCCTCCGCGGCCTACGTCGCGTACTGTGCCGGGGTCGCAAGAGGCCGGCGTGCAACCGTCTACTCCCCCTGAGGCGATAATGGGTGTGAATCTGATCGACCCGATCAGCCGTACAGAGCTTTTCTCCGGTTATTCCGCAGAAGCCGCGCACTTTATTCTTGGCTTCTTTTCCTGGAAGCACATCCCCCAGGATCTCTCGGTTATCAAGCAAGGAAGTCCGGATCGCACGCTTTATATTCTAATTGAGGGCGATGCCGTTATC
>WFQT01000502.1 GCA_015486895.1 Anaerolineae bacterium | reverse complement strand
GTTGTGGACATTGCCGTACCGCGGGATGTCTCCCCGGCAGCGGCGGCGTTAACCGGGATTGATTACACCGACATCGACCGATTGCAGCAGGTCATCACCGAAAATGTCCAGCATCGGCAAGAAGCCGTCGGCAGCGCCGAACAGATCATTGGCGAGGAGTGCGAAGCATTTCAGCAAAAACTGGATAGCCGCTCGGTGGTGCCGGTGATTCAGGCTTTACGCCGGGCCGCGGAGGAGGTCCGCCAGACTGAGGTAAAAAAGGCATTAGCCCATTTGCCCCGCCTTTCCTCTCAGGAGCAGGCACAAGTGGAGGAGTTGAGCCGAGGTATTGTTAATAAACTATTACACCATCCGATGGTACGCCTGAAGGAGCAAGCTCACTTAGGCAACGGCATCCAGTACGCCACGGTGGTGAAGGATATTTTCGCCTTGAATGGGATCTCCACCGCGACACCTGTCTCGCCGTCTCAAAGGGAATCTCATCTCATAGATGGTCACCGTCCCTGCTTGCTTGTCATCGCCCACGGTAGCCGTCGCACTGCTACTAACGATGCTTTTAATGCCCTTGTAGCCCAATTGTACCGTCGCACAGATCAATTTGCTGCCATTCAGCCGGCTTTCTTGGAAATGGCACAGCCGGACATCGCCGCCGGGATTACAGCTTGCGTCGGCCATGGTTGTCAACATATTATCGTAGTGCCTTTTTTCCTCGGGCGGGGCATCCATACACAATTGCATATCCCTGAACGCATTGAGGAGGCTATAAGTCAACATCCCGGCTTACAAGTAACCATCACTGAGCCGATCGGGGAACATCCCGGCATCTTTGACCTGTTGCTGGAGCAAGCAGAGGTGATGCTGGTATGAGTATGAGTGTAATCATTGGCAGCCGGGGTTCTGCTTTGGCTTTAGCTCAGAGCCAGATCGTTGCCAGGCTGTTGCGGCTGCAAAGGCCTACATTGGACGTCCGCCTGCGTGTTTTTACCACCAAAGGGGATCGGGTACTGGATAAGCCTTTGCCATCTGTTGGCGGTAAGGGGCTATTTACCGAAGAATTGGAAGCTGCTCTGCGCTCTGGGGAAATTGACTTAGCCGTGCACAGCATGAAAGACTTGCCCACGGATGGCACGCCAGGGCTAACCATTGGCGCTGTACCTCGCCGAGCGACGCCCAATGACCTATTCATCAGTCGCCATCGCTTGCCGTTAGCACAACTACCGCCGCAACCGCGGATCGGTACCAGCAGTGTGCGCCGGGCTGTCCAGCTATTGACCATCCGCCCGGACGCTCAGGTTTTGCCTTTGCGGGGTAATGTTAATACTCGCCTGCGCAAAGCGCTGGACCCGGCTGGACCTTATGACGGCATCGTCTTAGCCCAGGCCGGCCTGGAACGCTTAGGGTTCTGGCCGAATGGTTCGGGCAACGAGTCGCTACCTCCGGGAACAGGGCAACCGTTGCCCCTCTCACAGATGTTGCCAGCCCCGGCCCAAGGTGCGTTGGCCGTTCAATGCCGAGCCGACGACGAGGCTATTCTGCAATTGTTGGCGCTAATAGATCACCGACCCACCCGCTTAGCTGTTACCGCTGAGCGCTGCTTTTTAGCGGCGATGGGCGGCGGATGCTCTTTGCCTATCGCTGCCTATGCAACGATTAGTGACACCGGAAACCGCATCACCATTGACACGTTGTTGGGGGATGAACAAGGCAATCATTCCATCCGCCTCTACGACAGCGTCCCCCTAACCGATCCTTGTGCTATAGGCCGAAGCTTGGCCGACCGCACTCGCTGTCTTGGAGAGGAGCAAATCAAGGAGGCTCCAACAGTATGATTTTAACGTTACTGGAGTCTGGCCAAAATCCATTTTGCGATTCAACAAGGCAATTTCAACCACAGATTGCACAGATTGTGCTGACTACTCTAATTTTCTCTTCAAATTCGTCCATCTCAATATGTAGAGGTGAATCGTGGAACGCGTAAAGAATCAGCCACGGATTGGCATGGAGAAGAGAAAAAGCATTAGTGAAATTCGCGTAATTCGGGGCAGAGAAGTTCGAGACTGCCCACGCTTCACCGGATTATTGAACAGATACCCAAATTTAGTGAAATTCTGTGTAAATCCGTGGCTGAAACAAAAAACACCAATGTCCAGAACGCTAGATGTTCAGGCCGCACGGCGCATCTGGCTACCCCGAGAACATGGTGCTTGGGCTATGACTTTCGTTCCCTTGCTAATTGGATTCCTTGTTGCAGGGCGTTTCCGACCTGTGGAGATCTGGCTGACTCTTTCCGTGTTGGCTTTCTTCTTCCTCCGCCAGCCGACAGTCGTCATGGTACGTTCCTGGAAACGTGGGAAACCTTTAGATAGAGGTATCCGGCTGCTTTTTGCCATTGAGAGTGCTATATTGTTTTTCTCTGCCGGCATGGT
>WFQT01000501.1 GCA_015486895.1 Anaerolineae bacterium | reverse complement strand
GATATTAGCACGCCGGAGCTGGATTTGTTGGTGTCGTTGGCCAACCAGGTGCCCGGCGTGGCCGGGGCGCGGCTGACCGGCGCGGGATGGGGCGGGGCGGTTATTGCCCCAGTAGTTGATACTGCTGAAGAGAAATTGAGGGAGCACGTGCAGCAGGGTTACCGGGAAGCCACTGGACGGCAGTTGCGCCTCTTTTTCTCGGCTGCTGGTGGGCCGGCACAATTTGTAGCCGAGGTGGAGGCAAGCGGGTGAAGGAGCCCACTCAATTCGCATTTATGGTAAACCAGGCGGGCGAGCGGATTGATCGCTGGTTGTCCGCAAAACTACCAGATGCTTCCCGGAGCCAGGTGCAGCGTTGGCTGAAGGATGGGTTAGTGACGGTGAACGGTCGCTTAGTGCGGCCCAGCTATCGTGTGGCTGCTGGTGATCGTTTGCAGGTAATTGTTCCTCAGCCGGAGGTGAGCGAGCTTCTCCCAGAGAATATTCCCTTAGAGATTCTTTATCAAGATTCAGCACTGTTAGTGGTCAACAAACCTGCCGGCATGGTGGTGCACCCGGCGCCGGGACATCCTAACGGTACGTTAGTGAACGCTCTGCTATACCATGTGCCGGATTTAGCTGGTATTGGCGGTGTGCTGCGCCCAGGGATCGTGCATCGACTGGACAAAGAGACCTCTGGCTTGCTGCTGGTGGCAAAAAACGATTCTGTGCTGCGGGCGTTGCAGGCTCAATTCAAGGAGCGGCAGGTAGAGAAGCGCTACTTGGCTTTGTTGGCAGGGCATTTGACACCGGGCCGTGGTCGGATTGAAGCGTCCATTGGCCGAGACCCCCGCCAGCGGCAGCGGATGTGGGTGGTACCCAACGGACGCCCGGCAGTGACAGAATACGAGGTGCGGGGCTACTACGATAGCTTTACGCTAGTAGAGGTTCACTTGTTGACAGGCCGCACGCACCAAATCCGCGTCCACTTTGCCTATTTGCGGCATCCTGTCGTCGGGGATAGTGTGTATGGCTTCCGCAAGCCGCGCCTTTCGCCGCCGTTGGACCGTTACTTTTTACACGCTTATTTCTTGCGCTTCCTGCATCCCGATACGG
Source organism: Anaerolineae bacterium (assembly GCA_015486895.1). Classification (GTDB taxonomy): domain Bacteria; phylum Chloroflexota; class Anaerolineae; order JAADDB01; family JAADDB01; genus S014-12. The sequence goes on along the minus strand of WFQT01000501.1, from coordinate 8,095 downwards.
GGGAGACTTTGCGGTTTGAGGTACTGCTACCTCCGGCTTTGCAGGCGGTTTTAGACCGCTTGCATGGGGGAGTAGAAGCGTAGGCTAAAAACGCCGCTTGGTCACTTGGCAGGCGGCTTCACGGCCTTCTGGTTTGGGCGGAGCGGTCTACTAACTTGGAGCTTACGGTTTCCCTGGCACTTCGTGACAAGCGCGGCAACGGGCTTCGTATACCTCATCAGCGCCGACCAAGATTACCGGATCGTGGTAGTTTGCCGGCTTACCGTTGATCAGCCGTTGGGTGCGGCTGGCTTCATTGCCGCAGACAACGCAAATGGCGTGTAGTTTGTCCACCATCTCAGCCCGGGCCAGCAATTCCGGCATGGGACCGAAGGGTTCGCCGCGGAAATCCATGTCCAACCCGGCACAGATGACTCGTTTCCCTTGGTTTGCCAGGGTTTCTGCTACCTTGACGATGTCATCGCTGAAGAATTGGGCTTCGTCGATGGCGACGACCAGTGTGTCAGCCTCTACTTGGTCGAGGATTGCGGTTGCATCTTGGACCGGCTTGGCGTGGAACTGCTCGCCGTTGTGCGACGTGACAGCGTAGGTGTCATAACGATCGTCAATAGCCGGCTTGAAGACTTGCACCTTTTGCCGGGCAATTTTGGCTCTTCGGATGCGTCGGATGAGCTCTTCCGTTTTGCCGCTGAACATGCTGCCACAGATGACTTCGATCCAGCCACTGTGAGAGGGGGGGTACATGCTAACCTCCTGGAAATCCAAAAAGCAGACAAAAAGGGCGGAGTAATGAGCTCTGCCCTTTTGAAACTTGTGTCTGTCTTTGACAGGGTTACAGTTCGCCGCGACGGCGGGCCATGCGGGCCGCTTCTTTTTCTTCTTCTCGCTTCTCGCGCTCGGCGCGCAGGCGGGCCATGCGGGCCTCTTTCTGTTCTAATCGTTTCATGAAGCGATCTACTTGACCGGCAGTATCCACAATGCGCTGTTCCCCAGTGAAGAAGGGATGGCAAGCAGAACACACGTCAGTGTGAATCACCGGTTGGGTGGAACCAGTTGTCCAGGTATTGCCGCAGGCGCAAATGACCTTGGCGTTTTCATAATAAGTCGGATGAATCTTTTTGCGCATGGTCTATCCCTCACTACCCCCCGCAGAAGCCAATTCCTGATAAACGGAAATGCGCTTTTTCTTGCGGGTTTGGTGTTCAAACTTTACATAGCCATCGATCTTAGCGAAGATGGTATGATCTTTACCTATGCCAACGTTTTGTCCCGGCAGGAACTTGGTGCCACGCTGGCGCACGATGATGGTCCCGGCGCGTACTGTTTCCCCGCCAAATCGTTTGACGCCTAAGCGTTGAGATTGGGAGTCACGTCCGTTGCGGCTGGAGCCGCCACCTTTTTTGTGAGCCATAATTCTTCCTCCTTCTTGCGGGATTATCCGTTAATTCCCGTGATTCCCAGCGTAGTGATCTGCTGTCGGTGCCCTTTCTTGCGGCGATAGCGTTTTTTCGGGTGGTATTTGTACACGATAACCTTGCGTGTTTTGCTGTTACCTAAGACTTCTGCCTCGACGGTTGCTCCTTCCACGGTAGGGCGGCCGACTTTCACGCCCTCCTCTCCGGAAATGAGCAGCACCTGGTCGAAGACCACAGTCTCGCCTTTCTCTGCGGGCAGCTTTTCCACGTTGAGCTTGTCGCCGACGCTCACGCGATACTGCTTGCCTCCCGTTGTAATGACTGCATACATGAACTTTGTTCTCCTTTGCCGCGCTCGGGAACCGGGACTTAGTACAGGCGGCTAGTCGAGTTAGTCGGGACATTTTCCCCGACAAAAGAATGGACGTGCCCTTTGCGGGCAAGCCACACCCCAAGCAAAAAATTATATCGGTACTAGCTCATTATGTCAAACTGGCACGTTGGCAAACGATCACGGCGGCGATAGGATGCCTACTGTTGTAAATATCCCTCGCTTCGAGTACGGCCCACAATTGGGAGCCAGTAGTGGTGAGATAGCGAGTCGCGTTGCTTACCTATGAGGACAACGGCGGCGCTTTCCTGTCGGTTTTGGTCGTGATCGAAGGCAAGGGCTTGCAATGTTCGGGTACCTTCGGGCATGATGATGGGCATGGTCAGTGTGGCGCTGGTTGTCATCGTTACTGGTCGACCGTCACTCAGCAAGGCCAATAAGGTGACGCTGGTGTTATCGGTCGCTGTGATCGTGACGGTAAGAGGGAGCCCGGCCCAGGTGCTGGTTAGCGCCACTGTCATGGTTATTACTGGCGGTTGTATGTCTCCCTGACCGAGAACGTTTTGCGGGTCGGCGGCAATAGCTGCGGCGTAAGTCAACGCTTCCCGGTTGCGTTCCACTTGTGCTTTGATATCTATGGCCGGCGGATAGAATCCGTAAGGTGATTGCGCCGTTGGATAAAGCTCGAATGTCCAGGCGTAAATTCCTTGGGTGCCGTATAGCCAGTCATCGCTGCTACCGCTGGTAACGTAAAGTTGACTGCTTTGTAGGGGACGGTAGCCGTTCAGCTGGGCCATGGCCTTGCCGGCAGTCTGGAATATCTGCTCGTCCTCCGGTTTCATGTCCGCCGGGAGGGGCTCATTTGTATAGCCGTATGGCCATAGGATCAACTCGCTGTATGTGTGCATGAAAATAGAGGTGCGTAGATTGGGGTGTTGCTCCACGAAGTCGCGAATGGCGGCGGTCTCCGGCTCGGAAAAAGAGGCGCGGCCGCGGTAAGTTTCTGATGTGGTGGCGCTACTGGCGCCGGGGCCGCCCCATCGGTAGCCGAAATTGCGGTTCAAGTCTACACCATAGCTGCCGTCAGCATTGTGGCGCCTGTTCTTGCGCCACCAGCGGTACGTTCCTTGGGCAACATCGAACTCTGTCCCGTCGGGATTGACGTTGGGCAAGATCCAGATTTCACGACGGTTAACCAGGTTGGTCAGCGCCGGGTCTTGGCCGTAATTGTCCGTGAAGTAATGAGCCAGCCAGAGTGCTTGCTCTAGGGTCAAATGCTCGCGGGCGTGGATGTTGCCGACGTAGAGCACGCCGGGCAACGGCCGGCCCTGGCCTGGCGGGCGACCGCTAATGCGCAGCGTGTAAAGGTGCCGTCCTTCAATGCTCCGCCCACAGACGCTAAGTTGCGTGATATTCGGATAAGTAGCAGCGATCTCATTCAGGTCGGCGAGCATCTCGTTGTAATTGTGGTAAGCGGCATCCACAGGTGGAAAGTCAGATAGCCGTTTCTCTTGCAAAATGGGCCATCCTGCTTCACGCAACCAGGCTCGTTCCTTGCCTTGAAGGAGCAAGTTCACCGTGCCTGACTGGATGTCTATACCGGTGATGTCATAGCCCGCCTTGGCCAGGGTTGTACGGCGGGAGGCATTTGGGGCGGCGACAGTCACTAAGTATGGCGAGTCGTCGCCCGGCATCGCCGGCTGGAGGAAAAGTATCCACGGCAGCAATGCTGAGAGCAGCAGTTTTGTCAAAGGGAGTAGTATCGTCATGAACGTTGTTCCAATGAAACGCGCTCCAATTAGTTTGTTTGCTGAAAAGCACAGTTTGGCGGGAAAGCCTGACGAGAAAGGTTAGGAGAGTTGTCCTGACGGCTTAGTTGCCGCTGACCTTTGCCCGCCAGTGCATTGTGTGTTAAATTTATGTCTGCTTTATAATTCGGCTGTAGTGAGCTAAGTGAGAGGGGTTCATTCCAGCCGGGTCATTCTCGCACAAAGGCATCAAGGACTTCATGGCAGAAGAGTTCAGCGGAGGCCGAACCGCTTCCCCACATGTTGTTGATTATACCACCGGCAGCATCGCGCGCAACATTTGGCTGCTGGCTGTTCCTATGACGTTGGAGCAAATCAGCGTGGTTATATTCCAACTGGGTGATCTCTTCTGGGTGGGCCAGATTGCTCCTCAGGCGTTGGCAGTAGTCTCATTGGGAAGTACTATGCGTTGGGCGCTGACCAGCTTAGCGGTGGGATTGGGTACTGGGGGGTTGGCCATCGTTGCCCGTTATATTGGTGCTCACGATCCTCGCGATGCTGATCGTGCTACGGCTCAGACGATTTTGTTAGCTACTTTCGTGGCTGTCGTCTTAGTAACATTTGGCTTTTTAACTTTGCCTTTTATTCTGCCTATCCTGGGCGCTGGCCCAGATATTTACTTAGACACTCTGCACTATCTGTATATTACTTTAGCCGGGCTCCTTTTCATCGTCCTCATGCCGGTGATCAATACTCTATTCCGGGGCGCAGGTAATGCTCGTTGGGCCATGGTTATCGGAGGCGGTGCCAACATCTTCAACGTGCTCATTGAACCGTTTCTTATTTTCGGCTGGGGGCCGTTCCCGCGCCTGGGCGTTTCCGGAGCAGCGCTTTCGGTGGTGTTGACGCAGGCTTTGGCCTTAGCGCTGCAATTGACGTTGTTGTTGGGGGGCATGTTGCGCATTCGTTTGCGGCTTAGTTTTCTTATGCCGGATGTGCAGCTCATATGGCGAGTGATTAAAATCGCTATTCCCAGCACTGTGGAAATGTTTTTGCGGGCGACCTCGCGGGTTACTTTGTTGGGTATCGTCGCATTTTACGGCACGTTTGCTATAGCTGGGTATGGTGTGGCCAATCGGCTATTGCTCATTGCCATCATTCCTGGCTTTGGGCTGGGCAATGCGGCGGCGACGTTAGTAGGGCAGAACCTGGGAGCCCGCCAACCGGATCGGGCCGAACGTTCCGTTTGGCTCATTGCTCTGCTTAATCTTCTCTTGGTGGGGGCCATTGCTATCTTTTACTTGCTCTTCCCAGCTTGGTTTATCCACCTTTTCAACGGTGATGCTCGCGTGTTGCACCACGGCAGCCATTGTTTGCGTATTGTGGCGATTAGCTATGTGGTCTTAGCGGTGGGGATCGTTGCTTCCCGCGGGTTGGATGGCGCTGGTAACACTTTGCCCACTATGATCATCAACGGGTTCACTCTCTGGGGAATTCAAATTCCGTTGACATATTTATTGGGGCGCTGGGGCATTTTTGGTGCTGATGGTGTCTGGCTTGGCCTTTCAGTGGCTAACATCTTGAACGGTTTGGTGTTGGCTTACTGGTTCAGACGGGGCGGCTGGAGGCGAAAGGAGGTTTGAGGTGAGCTTAGCTATTTTTGACTTGGGTGGCACTCTTTCACGGGGGGAGACGTGGCGAGCAATAATGCAGTATGAGCGCCAAACCCGCACAAACTTGCTGCCTTTGTACGTTTACTTGGGAGCTCACATGCCCTACTACTTTTTGTATTCTTTGCGTTTCCTCAGTAAAGAGCGGGCTCAACGTGCCTGGGGCCGGGATATGGGGTGGACACTTTGGCGGCTTCCGGAGGCTGAGGCGGAGAAAATGTTCACTTGGATTGCCTATGAGTACTTGCAACCGCGCTTGCGACCTGATGTAGTCGCTCTGTTGCAGGAACATCAGGCTGCCGGCGATGAGACCCTATTACTCTCCGGGGTGGTGGCACCCGTTGCGGCGAAAATGGCGACGCTGTTGGGCTTTTCCGACTACGCCGGCACGGCGGTGGAGGTGCAACACGGCCATTACACCGGGCATTACCGGGCGCCGCTGGTTATGGGGCCGGGGAAGGTGACTCGCTTGCGTACTTACCTGGCGGAGAAAGGCTGGTCGGAGACCATATTGGCCGAGGCGACCGCCTATGCAGATAGCTATTCCGATCGTTTTCTGTTGGAGATGGTTGGCAGGCCGGTGGTCGTTTATCCGGATGCGGCGCTGTTGAATCTGGCACATGAACGAAGTTGGAAAATCCTTGGCGACGAGGGATAACAATTGTAACGTGGATGTACAAAAAACAGGTTCAATCCTTTTGGCTTGATTGTGTTTTGAATGTTATAATAGTGGCTGTGAAGCGCACATAGCCACGACGTTTTGGCAGCCGCTCGGGTGCGTTTTCCACATTGGCTTTATTTCTGGCGCTCACGATGAGAAAGGGCATTTCCTTTATGGGGCTGACAATTCAGGAAGTAGAGCACATTGCCGAATTGGCGAAGTTACAATTGACAGAAGAAGAAAAAGCGCTGTATCGGGAGCAACTTTCTGCTATTTTGGATTATGCTAACAAGCTACAAAGTGTAGACACGACCGATATCCCCCAGACTTCCACGGTGCTTTCTTTGGCGAATGTTATGCGAGAGGATGAACCGGCACCATCCTTGTCGCAAGAGGTGGCATTATCTAACGCCAGCAAGACAGAAGACGGGTTCTTTCGGGTCCCGGCTGTGTTGGAAGAATAAGCCGTTGGCTGTGTCACATTAAGTTCAAGACGAGTCCGTGGCCAGCTCTGGGGCCGAAAATGCCAGCCACGGGCCAGCTACAAGCCTTACGGTTCAACGAGGCAATTTCAACCACAGGTTGCACAGGTTAATACAGGTTTTACTTTGTTTTTCGACCCGAATCTGTGCAATTCTGTGTTTTTCTGTGGCTAAAATAAAAACGCCAATGTCCAGTTTACGAGATAGATCCAGTAGGACGTATGACAGTTATGCCTTTGTTTTTCCTGAGGCTAAGAAACTGAAGATGGGATAATACATCGAAATGGAACTTTATGAACTGACCATACATGCTGCTGCAGAGTTGTTGCAAAAAGGGGAAATCTCGGCTATCGAGTTAACCGAAGCGCAATTGCGCCGTATTGAGCAGGTGCAGCCGCAGATAAAAGCGTATTTGCACGTCGCAGCGGATAGTGCTCTTAAACAGGCGACCGCGGCAGATATCCGGTTAGCTGCAGCAAGGAAGGGTGGAGAAATGGCTCCTCCTTTGACCGGCATTCCTTTAGGCATTAAAGACGTGCTTTCCTTAGCCGGGCAGCCAACTACTTGTGGTTCTCGCATTTTGGAGGGCTACATTCCTCCTTACACCGCTACGGCGGTTGAAAAACTGGCCCAGGCCGGGGCTGTTTTCTTAGGCAAGACGAACACTGATGAATTCGCCATGGGCTCTTCTACAGAGAATTCTGCGTACTTCACCACTCACAACCCGTGGGATTTGGATCGGGTCCCGGGCGGGTCCAGCGGTGGTAGCGCTGCCGCTGTGGCTGCGGATATGGCTATAGCTGCTTTGGGTACCGATACCGGTGGTTCGGTGCGCCAACCGGCGGCCCTTTGTGGTGTGGTGGGGTTGAAGCCTACCTATGGCCGGGTTTCCCGTTACGGCTTGGTGGCGTTTGGTTCTTCTTTGGATCAAGTGGGCACGCTGACCAAAGACGTGACTGACGCAGCGCTGCTTTTGGGCGCTATTGCCGGCTATGATCCCCATGACTCCACTTCCTTGCCACAGCCTGTGCCTGATTACCGCCAGGCGTTGCGTCCCGATTTGAAGGGGGTGAGGGTTGGTGTTCCCAAGGAATATTTTGTGGAAGGCATGCAACCTGCGGTGGAAAAGGCAGTCCGGGCCGCGGTGGAACAAATGGTGGGGATGGGAGCTGAGGCCTGTGAGGTTTCTTTGCCGCATACCGAATACGCTTTATCGGTGTATTATCTCATTGCCCCGGCCGAGGCTTCGGCCAACCTGGCCCGCTTCGATGGCATTCGCTACGGACCGTTGGCGGACAGTGGGAATATGTGGGAGAATTTCCGGCAAACTCGTGGCCATGGCTTTGGCCCCGAGGTGAAGAGGCGTATCATGTTAGGAACATATGCCCTTTCCGCCGGCTATTATGACGCTTACTATCTGAAGGCAGGACAAGTGCGGACGCTGATCAAACAAGACTTTGAGCGTGCTCTCGAAGAGGTGGATGTGATCGCTGTCCCAACTACGCCGACTACAGCTTTCAAAATTGGCGAGCGCATCGATGATCCGCTGGCTATGTATTTAGGTGATATTTTCACTTTGAGCTTGAACCTGGCTGGCATGTGCGGCATTTCGTTGCCTTGTGGCTTTGACGAGCAGAACTTGCCGGTGGGACTCCAGATTTTAGGGCCGGCGTTGGGTGAGGAGCGTATCTTGCGCGTGGCTTACGCTTACGAGCAGGCGACATCGTGGCACATGCGTAAGCCGGAGTTATAATTAGTGCGGAGGTAACAAGCGGCTTATTTCCAAAG
>WFQT01000500.1 GCA_015486895.1 Anaerolineae bacterium | reverse complement strand
TAATTCCCAGAAGCATCAACCACCATCAGCCGCATGTGGTACCAACCAGGCTGTAAATTTCGCAAATCGTGATGACGAGCAAAATCAAGCGTACCCAGAACACTTTCTTCCGTGTGCGCCTTGTCGCCACGATAACCAACAATCCATCCACCACTTGGAGCCTGCACTTCGATCTTGTAGTAAGCGAAAGGAGGCCGTTCCGGGCCCACATAGGCAGTACCGCGCACGACCAACGGTTCATCGCGGGGCACTTCCTGGCCATCCACCGGATTAGTGATACTCAGAGGCGCATAGGAACATTTGGATACAGGCTCAGGTGCTGGTGTCGCCCTTTCCTCGGGTGTCGGCGTATCGATCAGCTCAGACGTCGGCGTGTCGGTACGAGTCGGAATGGGCGCTGGAGTATCCGTTACCAAAGCCGTTGGCGTCTCCACAGGTATTGGTGTCGGCCTACGCGTCGCCACTGCAGTCTGAACCGATGTTGCAGAGATCGCGGGAACGGGGTGGATCCCAGGCCTTTCTCTCATTCTCAACAGGACAAGCATAATTATTACAGCCGCGAACAGTCCTAGAACAGCACCGGCCACATGCGCCATACCGTGAGATTTCCGGGCAAGTTGCCCTTGCACAGCGTTCTCCAAAGCCGCGCCGAATTCAGTCGCCGTTGGGTAACGATCGGCCGGGTTCTTCTCCAACCCTTTCAAGATAACGCCCGCCACCGACCGAGGGATATGCTGGTTAAATTTGCGCGGGTCCGGCGGGGGTTCGTTAATATGCTTATACATGACAACGTCGGGCGTATCCGCGACAAAAGGATAACGCCCCGTCAAAACATAGAAAAGTGTTGCTGCCAAACCATAAACATCCGCAGCTGGCGTCGAAGGCTTATTCAAGAAAAGTTCCGGCGCAGTGACGTTAAATTTCTTGAACCGACCCCGTTCAGCAATGTCAGTCATCTCATTAGCCGAATGAGCCAGACCAAAATCGGTCAGCTTCACAGTGCCATCTTTCGTCACCATGATATTGCTGGGGCTGACATCCCGGTGAATGAAGTGATGTTGATGCAAATAACTCAGCGCCCGTGCGACTTGTAGAATGTACTGAACGCCCGCTTTGACAGGTAATGGGCCTCCCCGCTTCGCTACCATTGCCTCCAAAGTCTGACCATCGACGTATTCCATAACCAGGAAATACTCATCACCAAGGCGAAAAGCGTCCACAGGCCGGACAATGTTAGGATGGGTGTAATTGGTAATAGCATGCCATTCACGCTCCAGCGCGTGTACGTATCCCTCATCTTGCGACATGGAGGCTGGTAATCGTTTCACAGCAACGAGTTCTTTGTTAGCTGCATTCTCGGCCAGGTAAACAATACCCATTCCACCCTGACCAATCTTCCTTATGATCTTGTATTTACCACGCCGTCCCTGGATGATACGCCCGGTCAATCCCGGCATAGCATTCTCCTCCCATCAGTGAGCATAACCATAAGATGATCGCCACAGATTGTAGCGTCCGGCGTAGGCTCGAACTCGCAATGCAGGCAAAGCCTGGACGATCAAAACAGTACGATCATCAGGACTGCCGGCATTCCGCGCCCAAACCTCAATGAGCTTTGCCGCTTGGGTCGGAGCGTAACGTTCAACGAACCAGCCAATATGCTCAGGTGCCAAATACCGGTAGACGCCATCAGTTACTATGAGAAAATTATCTCCAGGGTGCACACGATGAGAAACAATGTCCGGGTGCACACCTTGCTCGCCGCCCATGGCTTGTGCCAACACGTGACGGTATCGTGGGACAGAATAGCCATAATGAGCCTCCATCTGTGCCGACAGCGTGTGATCCTTCGTCAAGCCGATAACGCTGTGATCGCGAACGACGTACGCTCTTGTATCCCCTACGTGAATGACGTAAAAGCGGTCACGACTTACCAAAAGAGCAGCTAAAGTAGAAGCCAATCCCCTGCAGGACGGGTACTTTTGTCCGTAACGCCGCAAGGCCTGGTGTGACAGCTCAGCTGCCTGCTGCAACCGTCTTGTTTCGTTTCCCCGCCCACGATAGTAAGCACGAATAAAAGTCATCACGGTGATTCTCGCAGCCACCGATCCGCACGGACGGCCGCCCACCCCATCTGCCACGGCAAACAAACTGCCACGCCGAGACCATGAGCGCTGCGGCAGCAAGTATGCAGCCCCGTCTTCATTGTGTCGCCCAGGTTTTGCCGGCCTGGACGATATAGCCAGCCGAAACAGCCAGGGATACCGCTTCATAGTCGCCTTCCTTTAAGCCACACGGAACAGGAGTTCAGCATCTCCAAAGCGCACACGATCGTTGTCATGCACGAGAGATTCCTGCACACGAGCACCATTCACAAATGTGCCGTTGGTCGAGCCAAGATCGTACAGGCGATAGACACCACCCTGCCACCGCAAACGTGCGTGTTCTCGAGAGACAGTAGGATCATCAATTGTGATGCCAGCTTGGGGATGCCTACCGACGACAATATTGTCAGCTTCGACAGAGAACGAACGTCCTTTTATCGACTCCGACACCCCCACAAACCAGGCCGATGCTCTTTCCACCTGGGAAGATAAAGAGGGCTCTCCAACTACCGTTGCGTCAACCGCCCCTGGTCTCACCGCGGGTTCGGGACCGGGCGGTTCCGGAACAGCACCCGACGTAGGCTCAGGACCGAAAGGTTCGCCTGACGAGACGGGCGGCACACCCAGCATATTCTCATCTACAGTGGCGTCCTGCCTCGTCCTGTCACCTACCAACACTACACTTTCGTGAGACCCTTTCACAATTCGCGTGCGCCGAACGGCATAGGTGATAACTAT
>WFQT01000499.1 GCA_015486895.1 Anaerolineae bacterium | reverse complement strand
GCCCAGGGCAAGCAGTACGTATCACTACAGGCGCTCATCTGCCCACCGGTGCCGACGCTGTTGTCATGTGGGAAGACGTTCTCGAGGAAAATGGTGCCATCACTCTGCAAAAAACGATAGCAGCCGGTACTAATTTCCGGCCGGTAGGCGTGGACATGGCCGCCGGACAGACTATTTTAGCGGCAGGAACGCATTTGGGCCCACCAGAAATAGGCCTGTTAGCCTCGTTAGGTAACACCAAGGCGACAATTTATCCTTCGCCGCGTGTGGCCGTCCTTTCCAGCGGCGACGAAGTCCGAGAAACAGGAATGCCATTAGCACCTGGGCAACTTTGGGATAGCAACCGCTACGCACTACGGGCAGCCATATTGCAAACCGCCAGCCAACCGCTGGATATGGGCATAGTTCCTGATGACGAAAATATTCTGGCAGAGCGGCTGCAGAAAGCGTTAGGCCAAGCCAGTGTCCTCGTGACAAGCGGTGGTGCTTCCCGCGGCCAACGCGATTTGCTCAAACTATGGCTTGAGGAGAATGGCCAGGTACTTTTCGGGCGGGTGTTTCAGAAGCCTGGCAAGCCGATGACTTTCGCAACGGTGGGGGGAAAAGCTGTCTTCACTTTGCCTGGCAACCCAGTTTCAGCGCTGGTCTCTTTTACCCTCTACGTTCGGCCATTTTTATTGAAACTACAAGGACGCTCAGAGACATTGACCCGACTGCAGGTGAAGTTGACGACAGCAGAGAAACATGCTCCGGATCGCATCGAGTTCGTCCGGGCCCGTGTATGGCATGAAGACAATCAATTTTTAGCCACAAGTACCGGCTATCAAGGTTCAGCGCGATTGCTCTCGTTGGTGGGGGCTAATGCTCTGCTTCGCTTACCACCTTCTGATGAACCTGTTCCTGCCGGCACGATAGTGGAAGCATTATTGCTGCCAGGAAAGTCGCTTTTCAGCTCTCGGTAAGGCAATGGGTGTTGGCCGACCGGCACCGGCCATTTTCCGTTTGCAATGGCTTTCAGCATCAGGCGATGGGAGGACTGGCGACTGTAATTGACAGCTACTGACCTGGACATTCCACTTTTTCGCATTACCATCCGACAGTACCGCTAACTTCTTGGGCTAAGGCAATAGCACCTAAGACCCCAGCGCGGCTGCCTAACGCCGGCGGCACAATGTAGCCATCAATTGTCTCCGTTACGGCCGGCAGTGGCAAGTAGCCGTTGAGCAGCTCTTGCACCTCATAGCGCAGTAGCGAGAAAAGATGCCGCTGTTCCATGACGCCACCCCCCATGACGACCCGCTCCGGAGCCAAGGTTAAAATCAAGTTGACCACTCCCAATGCCAGGTAGTGAGCCTCCAATGCCCAGGCAGGGTGGTCCGGCGGCAACATTTCCGCCGGCGTTCCCCAGCGTTCGGCAATGGCAGGGCCAGCGGCCAGCCCTTCCCAGCAATCGCCGTGAACTGGACAGTTGCCAGGGAATGGGTCTTGTACCCAATCATGTGGCAACCGCATGTGGCCTACTTCTGGATGCATTAAGCCATGCAACCGCTGATTGTTAACGATAATCCCCCCACCGATACCGGTGCCAATGGTCAAATAGACGAATGTTGATAGCCCCTGGGCCACCCCCCACCGTTGCTCCCCCAAGGCCGCTACATTGACATCGGTATCGAAGCCTATCGGCACTCCCAACTCCCGCTGGACAGCCCCGGCAAAATTCACCTGGTTCCACCCCGGCTTGGGCGTGGTGGTCACATAGCCGAAAGTAGATGAAGCCGGATTTGGGTCTGCCGGGCCAAAAGCGCCGATGCCAATGGCTGCGATCTGGTAATGCGTTGCCTCCGCTGCAAAGAAGGCAACAGCCTGGCTAATCGTTTCCGCCGGCGTTGTGGTGGGGAACCGAGTGCTGGCGACGATGTTATCCGGGCCACTGCCCACAGCACAGACGAACTTCGTTCCCCCGGCTTCAATACCACCCCACAGTCTCATGATGAGGCTCCTTTTCTACCACAACGGATTGAACTTTTCTCACGTGCGGTAGTTGCCATTGATAGTAACGTACTCATGACTCAGGTCTGAGGTCCAAAAGTGCGCTTCACCGCCGCCCAAGCCAAGCTCTAAGTGGATTTCGATCTCCGGCAATGAGAAAATGTGAGTAGCGTCTTCTTCATTGTAAACGGTAGAGGCACCGTTCATCAGCACAGCAAGTGATGTGGTGTACTCCGTTTCAGAATGGCCACTGAACCAGAGAGAAACTCGCTCCGGAACGACCTGCGCACCACTATAGCCGGCAGCGGCAACCACACGGCCCCAGTTGGCATCCCCGCCATAGAAAGCAGTCTTGCAGAGAGGCGAATTGGCAATCGCCCGAGCAACAAGCACAGCCTCCGCGTCATTGACTGCACCTGTTACCAATATGATAACAAACTTAGTAGCGCCTTCGCCATCCCGCACAATTTGCTGGGCCAGGGAAATAGCAACCTGGTTCAGTGCTCTTTGAAAACCTGCCCAGAGCGGATCCTTCGCAGCCAAAGGAGGAAAACCGGCGGCGCCATTAGCTAACAACAAAACGGTATCGTTGGTACTGGTGTCGCCATCCACGCTAATGCGGTTGAAACTGCTTTCGACAGCAGCGTCTAATGCTTTCTGCAACAAGCTGGAGGAGATTGCTAAGTCAGTCGTGATC
>WFQT01000498.1 GCA_015486895.1 Anaerolineae bacterium | reverse complement strand
CTCCTCGTATAAGATATATTCGTAGATAAACGCTGATCTCAAATATATTACTCAGGCAATACGAAGACCCCTCCACCGAAAATAGACTTTCTTTCGTGTGCCGGGCAGGTCCGTGATCTGCCGTTGTCAGGGTAATACTCGCCGCATCACGGATGCAGCTTGAGCGGTGGCTGTTTTCATCCGCTGTGGTGTGCCTGTCTGCGTGCTCGCACAGGTAGGCCGCAGGCCTATGCCAACTCCTCACAGCTTCCTGCTTCTTACCTTAATGCTATTGCACCTGCTTTCTCATGCTATTCCGCACCCGCATTGTCAATTTCCGGGTTCTTAGTACAAGCTCCAATTCTCAGTCGCTTGTTTGCCAATTATAGCGTTTGTAGTGGGTTATTGAAAAGTAAGGATGTATTGACGTTCATTCCGTGTGTGATACGACAATGACGGCATGTGGCCCCCTACTGTCAAGTTGAAGATCCCTTGACTCCAGTCTGGAATGACAGATCGCATTTAGCGCGTCGCCTACAGTCCAAATACAAGTCACCAATAGAAAAAGGGCCAGCAAAACTGACGTGCTGGCCCTTCTTGATTATTTTACTCTGTAGGCTCTCACGGCATTCACAGTGATCACCCACACAATATGAACATAACGTTCACTTGGAGGCCTTAGCGACCATATCCCCCACGACGGTCATTGCGGTTTCTATCACCGCGGCGCGGCTTAGAAGACCGTGCTTTATTCACCGTGAGTTGTCGGCCACCTACTTCCTGGCCATTCAGCGCACTAATAGCTGTCTGCGCTGCCTCATCTGTTGCCATCTCAACAAAGGCAAAGCCTCGAGGTCGCCCGGTATAACGATCTGTCACTACGCTAACCGAGACCACCTCCCCATACGCGGCAAATAGCTCTTGCAGCTCGCTCTCAGTCGTGCCGTAGCTCATATTGCCAACGTAAATTTTTTGGGTCATGTAGCACATTTCTCCTTATGAACCCTATTGGGGCACAACATTGACAGCCTGCAACCCCTTAGGGCCTTGCTCAACGGAGAACTCGACACGCTGTCCTTCGTCCAGCGTCTTAAAACCCTCCATCATGATAGCTGAGTGATGAACAAATACATCGTCGCCACCCTCTCGAGAGATAAAACCATAACCCTTCGAAGCGTTGAACCATTTCACGGTTCCAATTTCACGATTACCCACAGTCATTCTTCCTTTCACAAACACTTAATATTTGCCGAAGGCAAGTTCCCAGGTAGCCCATAATGACAAAGCCCGGACTCGTAAAAGTCCAGGCGTATGCTTTACTGACACTAACTTGGAATCTTACCTGTAAACAAAACAAATTATATCAGACCTATGAGAAAGTGTCAAATCCCCCGCTCATTGTTTGCAAGCTTGCTTTGCATCGCCAAAGAGAACCAGCAATAACCTCATGTCCTTACCTCTTGCTGGCTGAAATGGCGGCGGCAGAGGGTTTCAAGGTGCCAGTACATAAGCGGCAATGAGATTAGCGGTAGCAACCAAAGCCTCCACGTGGGTCCGCTCGTAGTGATGCGACGCATCCACGCCGGGACCGATCAGCCCTACGGCCACATCATAACCGGCTCGCCACGCCGCTTCCCCGTCGGATCCGTAGTGAGGGTAAACATCCACCCGATACGGGATATCATTGGCCTGCGCCAGTTGCAATAGCTTCTGCCGCAACCCCCAATGATAAGGACCACCGCTGTCTTTGGCACAAATACTGACGCTGAACTCATCGCTGACCTGTCCCGGCCCGACTGCCCCCATATCCACCGCCAGGAGCTCAGCCAAGTCGGCAGGGAATCCGGCCGAGGCACCATGTCCCACTTCTTCGTAGTTGCTGAAGAGCACCCAGATCCGCCTGGCAGGCCGCAATCCCGCGACGTGCAGCGCCCGCAATGCGGCTACAATGGCCGCCACCCCAGCCTTATCGTCCAGATGCCGGGAGCGTACGAAGCGGGTTGCCGTTAGCGCTGCCCGGGGCGAAAGGGAGACGAAGTCACCAACAGCTATGCCAGCCGCTTCCGTCTCGGCCGCGGAATACGTGCGCAAGTCCAAGCGCACTTCCATGGTAGCTTCCTCTCGCTGCATCTCTCGCGCCTCAGCACCGAAGATATGTACCGATGCCTTTGTAGGCAAAATAGTACCGCTAACAGTTTTCCCCCCAGCCGCGTGGATTAAGCAAGTTTCTCCCTCGATGCTCTGCCAGCCATAACTACCAAGCAAAGTTAACCGCAAGCGGCCATTCTCTTTGATCTCTTTCACCATGGCGCCTAAGGTATCCACATGGGCAGTCAGCCCGCGCGGAGATAGATCTTCTTCCCCGGCCCAAGAAAGTAACAGCCCCCCTTTGGCAGTGCGGCGCATATCCCATGGGGCGCCATCCACCGCTGCCAACGCCTGCGCCACAAAAGCAATGGCTTCCTCGGTAAAGCCGGTAGGACTGGGAATTCGCAACAGATCCAACAAAAATGAGGTTAATCCCTCACTATCAATTTGCCACTTCATAACATGTCTCCTTCCTTTGACGGCACAAGATTATCCCATCTTGTGCCGACCTACCACCGGCACCGATGGCGGACAGTACCGAGATTGTACTGCCATTTGACAACCTTGTCCACTAGCTGGGATCACCGACACAGGCGTGCGCTGTCAACTTGCCCTCTCCCCCGCTCACGCAAGATACCGGAAGGGGCCAAGCGCTCCCTTGCCACTTTCCCCTCTTCCCTTAGCATCTTACAGCCCAACCATTGCGGAAGGTACGTTCTTATGATAAGATATGAACCGAAGGGTAAAAAAGACAGTTCAGATTCCTGAAGAAAGCGTGCTGCCAATGCGATGTCATGCCCATTCAAACCGGAGTGGACAAGGATGAACAGAGCCATGCAGACGCTGAACCTGGAATGAAAATGCCTTGTCTTACGGTTACCTGGGAACGTAATATTGACTGTAGTTAAAGCCATGGAGGATAACTATGAAAGGTAAACCATTCTACAACCTCCTTCTTCTCGGCACTTTGATGCTCTTGCTTGCTGCAGGATGCACAAAACGTCGCCCAGATCTCAAAGACGTGACAGCCTGGGCACCAACCAGTGTCAACGCCCAGGTATTGCCTACGCCGGCAGTTCCTACCCCGGTGCCAACTGTCGGTACTAAGAACGTTGCCCAGCCGGCCACACCTACCCCTGTCCCGCCACCACCACCAGCGCCGACATTGCCAGTGCAGTTCCCGTCACCAACCCCCCTTGTAACAGGAGAAACACACATCTACATTGTGCAAACGGGGGATACGCTCTCTTCCATTGCCCTCAAAGCTGGAACCAGTGTCGAAGTTATCAAGCAGCTTAATGGCCTCTTTAACGACAACATTATTGCCGGGCAGAAATTGCGACTGCCGGGCAAAGCACTGGTCTCAACAGCCACACCGACGAAGTATCAGGAATATACCGTGCAAACTGGAGATACCTTGACAACCCTTGCGGCTCAATTTGGTACTACAGTTGATGAAATCATGCGGTTAAACCAACTGACGGATCCCAACAGCCTTTACGTTGGGCAGAAACTTCTTTTACCGCCGTTACCCCCTGCCACTTATGTTGTGAAAGAGGGAGACACTTTAAGCAGCATTGCCGCTAAATTCGGCGTTACGCCTCAGGCAATTATTGCAGCCAACCATATTGCCAATCCTAACATGCTGCACGTCGGCCAAAAATTGTTCATACCCGGGCAATAGCAAGGACAACGTAGGATGGTTAGCACCTTAACGCTCTTATAGCTGAGGTGCGCGACAGCTATTGCCGCGCTATGCCTTACAAGGAGTGTTTACCGTGCACCACGAGATCTCCTTCCAACCATTACTGCTGGTCATTATCCTGGCGCTACTGGTGCCACTACTGATCAGTCAGTTGCGTCGCGTCCGGATACCCATTGTCGTGGGGGAACTCATTGTCGGCATCATCATCGGACACAGTGGCCTCAACCTAGTCCCCGACGATCCATGGATCAATTTCCTGGCACTTTTTGGCTTTGCCTACTTAATGTTCCTCTCAGGCATGGAAATCGATTTTAACCTCATCTTCTCGAGCGACACATCAGGAGGATGGCAAGAGCACCTACGGGGACCGATAGGCATAGGCATCATTTTCTTCATCGTCGTTCTCGCCTTAAGCTTTGCCACATCTCTTCTCTTAGTGCAATGGAAGCTCATAAGTAGCCCCTGGATTATGTCACTAATTCTTTCCACCACCTCCTTAGGTGTTGTGGTCCCCGTCCTTAAAGAGCGGCACCTATTAGGCAAAGTTTACGGCCAGACTTTGTTGGTTTCAGCTCTTATTGCCGACTTTCTCACTATGCTGTTGATCAGCGTTTACGTTATCCTGAGCAGCCGGGGTATCACCCCCGACTTACTCACCGTGCTCGTTCTGGTAGGAGCCTTTCTGGTATTCTATCGGCTCACTGCCATAAGCCGAACCTGGTTGCCACTGCAGCGAGTCGTTGATGATCTCTGCCATGCCACGGCGCAAATCCGCACCCGGGCTGCTTTTGCCACTGCCCTCACCTTTATTGTCCTGGCAGAAGTATTGGACATCGAAATTATCTTAGGGGCTTTTTTGGGCGGGGTTATCGTTTCCTTAATGGCCGGTGAAGAGGGATCCCTCATGAGGGAAAAATTGGACGCCATCGGCTACGGTTTCCTGATCCCCATTTTCTTCATCATGGTAGGTGTTAGTTTTGACCTGCCCTCTTTGCTTAGCACCGGCTTCGGTATCATTTTGCCCCTCCTATTGTTAGTGGCCGTTTATCTTATTCGCTTAGTTGGCACACTTGTCTACCGGCTGCGATTCAGTTGGGGCGAAATGGCTGGTGCCGCAGTATTGCTTTCTGCCCGCTTGAGTCTCACCATTGCCGCGGCAGAAATTGGACTACGCTTAGGTGTTATTGACAGCGCTACCAATTCCGCTATTATCCTGTTGACCATCTTGACTTGTATCATTTCGCCTCCCTTATTTAACAAGCTACACCCATTCTCCCCGGAAGATGAATCTGCCGTACCGCCCATTGCCATCGTTGGTGGCTGCGATGTTGCTCGCCTGGTGACAGAATCGTTGCGCAACCAGCATCAGCGCATTTTCCTCATCAGCGACTCGCCGGCAGAGTTGACAAGAGCACGGCAAGTTGGTATAGAGGCAATTCAGGCAAACGTCATTACCGAGGAGGGTTTACAATCAGCCGGGGTAGAGGCTGCCGAGACGGTGGTCGTTGTCACTGGCGATGACGGCAAGACAGCTCAATCTGCGCGTCTGCTCCATACCCATTTTGGCACTCCCAATGTCATCGCCCATGTTCACGACCCATCCTTAGCCCGAGCATTAGGGCAGTCAGGCATTCACGTCGTGACACCTTTAGCAGCTACCACTATGACTCTGCGGCAAATGGCCCAAAACCCAGCCATGTTAGCCGCTATGACCTGCGCTGGCGGTAGGCAGATAGTACGCGAGCTTACTATCCATTACCCTAACTGGAGCGGCGAGAAACTGCAAATAGTCAGCAACACTTTGCCCACGCACTGTCATATCTTAATGATCACCCGTGAGGGAATACCCCTTATCCCAACAGGAGAAACCGTACTACAAAAAGGGGACATACTCACTTTTATCGGACCGCCTGAGGAAATTGAGCAATTGTTCAGTACCTTGCGCACCGGCGAGCAAATTCCCATCGAGGCATAACATGGTCATCAGATACCGTCATAAGTCCAACAAACACACTCACACCGCTCTGTATCCATCACTTGGGGTTACTTTGGCCACGTTCATCCTGATAAGTGTTCTCTTCGCCGGCTGCAGCAGCACCAAAAAAAACAGTACCGCAACGACAATAGCAGTGTGGCACCCACTTTCTCCGGCACCAACACCCACGACTAAGCAACAGTTTCCAGCTATTGCCAAAACGCTGCATACCCTTTCCCCACGGGTAGAGCTGGTTACCTTCCAGCGACACGACTTCAACAGTGATGGTAAAGAGGATGTCTTATTAATCTATCAGGATGGGCGCTATGCCGGGGCAGCGGGGCGTGGTTTAATCGTGCCAGTAGACGAAAGCCAACCACTACAGTTCTTGGGCGGTGCCGGAGCAATAGAACTTTTCAATGATGCCTGGCTGGGGTGGCGCCTGGCGGATTTAGCCGGCAACGGGCACCCATTGCTATTGACCTTTGGCCGTATGCAAGATGGTAGCAAGCTGCTCAACGCTTTTCAGGTTGACCGACATTATGCGTTCCGCTTCCAGATACGGAGCACTGGGGAAATTCGCTGGCAGAACATCCCACAGGCAACCGTCGTTGGCCGCTGGCAAGTAACGCCGGCACTGCAGCAGGAAACCGTAGTGCGCTGGCAGGACGGCGAAGGTTGGCACACCGAGCAAAAAGTCACCCTTGTCGCCTCGGCAAAGGACAATTCACCAGATGCGGTCGCCTGGCGTTTCTGGCAAGGGATAGCAACGAGGAAAGAGGAGGCTGTTCGGCCTTACGTCACGCGGATCGAGTTGGCCCACCCTTATTTAGAGCGGCAAGGAGTACAAATTTGGCGATTATTGCCAAAGAACAACAACGGAAAAACAGCCGTTTATTGGGTTGATTTGCGCTGGAGTGGCACCGAGATGCCCTGTTGGGAACAAACAGCAACATTGACGCTACAAAAACGCTCCGGCACATGGCTGGTCACGGATCTAATAGGGGGCAACCAACGTTGTTCCCGGCAGATGCCGCCACCCCTCGACCAATAATAGCTTGAGCTTTAGACGGAACCCTATAATCGTCCAATTGCTCTAAGGGCACCCAGCGGGCAGCATGAGCATCGTCACCATTGCGTAGCTCTGTTGCCGGGCTACGCAGTTTCGCCAGCATGTCGATAACCACGTAATGATAGCGTATCCGGCCCTCTTTGTCTTTGTCCACCATCTCGAAAACACCTAACACTTTCTGCGCTGCCACGAGCAGATGGCACTCCTCGTAAACTTCCCGCTGCAGGGCGTCAGCGATGGACTCTCCCAATTCAACCATGCCCCCCGGCAAGGTCCAAATATGCTCTGCCGGCGGTTTCCCCCGTTGCACCAGCAACACGTTGCCCTGGTGCAACACCATCCCTCCAACACCTACCAAAGGCGCTTCCGGGTAAATCCGCTTTACGGCCATGATTCCCTCCTGCAAACAGATAGCAGTCGCCATGAGCGGTGGCACACCGCATAACGATGAAAACAAGAACACTGATTGCGCTGATCTTGCAGATTAACGCAGATTTTTTTAGGAATCTGCGTTAATCCACGTCATCTGCGTGCTATTTACGAAGCAGTCACTGCTGACATACTTATCGCCTAAAGACAGCGCCGGAGGCTCTCCTCCGGCGCTTTAATATTGCCTCAGTGAGAGCATCTGGACCTCTTTATCGTCGTCCGTTGCTCCCGCGCTGAGCTACGTTAAAACAACTTGCTATTATTTCGTCGGGACTGTCACGACTGCTTGACTCTCAGCCTCTTTGTACAAATCCGTCTCTCGCTTGCTCACTGTGACCGCCCAGGCGATAAGCCCTAATAGGACAATCATTGCGATCCAGGTGACTATGGTAACATGCGAATGGGCAACGACGATAGGAGCAATGATCAGAGAGACTAAGTTGACCACCTTAATCATCGGATTCAGCGCCGGCCCAGCAGTATCTTTCAGCGGATCGCCAACGGTGTCACCCACTACGCTGGCGTTATGGGCATCACTGTGCTTGCCACCATACAGGCCATCCTCAATGGTCTTTTTAGCATTATCCCAGGCGCCGCCGGAGTTAGCCATGTAGACTGCTAACAACTGGCCGGAGAGGATAATTCCGCCCAAAAACCCACCCAACGCTTCTGCTTTTAGCAGGAACCCGACCACGATGGGTGTCAAAATAGCGATTGTTGCCAACGGTAACAACTCTTGCTGCGCCGCCACGGTGGAAATGTGTACCGCCCGGGCATAATCCGGAACCTTGCGGCCAGCCCAGATCTCCTCGTCGCGGAATTGGCGCCGTACTTCGCCGATAATCAGGCTGGCTGCCCGATTGACGGCCCGGATCATGAGGGAGACAAAGAGAATAGGCAGGGAACCACCAATGAGCAAGCCGATGAAGACCAGAGGACTGGCCAGATTGATGCCTAACGTGCTCAATAGCTGCTCCTTGGGGACACCCAACTGTACCTGCACGTAGGTACTGTCAGTAATAAAGGAGCCAAAGAGGGACACCGCCGCTATCACTGCCGAAGCAATAGCTACACCTTTGGTAATAGCTTTAGTGGTATTGCCCACCGCGTCCAGGTCAGCCATGATTTGACGAGCGTTATCCTCCATACCCACAACTTCGCCAATGCCGTTGGCATTATCAACAATGGGACCAAAGCTGTCCATGGAGACATTATTGCCGGTCAAGGTCAGCATGCCGATGCCGGTCATGGCGACACCGTAAAGAATGAAAGTCGCTTCGTGCCCGGCATAGATTAGCACCGAGGCCAACATGGCCATAGCAATAACCAACACGCCCCAAGCACTAGATTCATAGCCGGAGGCCATGCCACTGAGAATAGTCGTAGCGGCTCCAAACTGTGTCGAACGAGCAATTTCCTTTACAGGCGCATAGTGAGTGTCGGTAAAATATTTAGTCACTTCATCGATCACAATGGCCAGAATGATGCCGACGAAGGTTGTGAAGAATGGTGCCCAATCCACAGTGCCGGTTCCCGGCGTGCGCATGTAAAGCAATGTCACCGTCAAGAAGCCCAAGATGGAAATGGCTGCAGATGTGTAAAATCCCCGGTTGATGGCTACCATGGCGTCTGTATCCCCTTCTCCCAACGAGCGCACAAAGTACGTCCCGATGATAGAGCTAAAAACGCCGATAGCTCGTACTAATAGAGGGAAGACAATCCATTGTAACTGGCCAGTAGCCCGTACTAAAGCCAAGCCCAGGATCAGGGCAGAGACAATTGTTACTTCGTAAGACTCAAAAATGTCAGCAGCCATCCCAGCGCAGTCACCCACGTTATCTCCTACCAGGTCAGCGATAACTGCTGCATTGCGGGGATCGTCCTCCTCCAGGCCTGCTTCCACTTTCCCCACTAAGTCGGCTCCTACATCCGCCGCCTTGGTGTAAATGCCACCACCCACACGCATGAACAATGCCAATAAGGTACCACCGAAGCCAAAACCCAGCAGTGCATCCGGTGCCGCTTTGCCGAAAATCATGAAAATAGCAGTGCCGCCGAAGAGGCCCAAGCCATCAGTCAACATGCCGGTGATGGTGCCGGAGCGGTAAGCAATACGCAAAGCCTCGCCGAAGCTGCGGCGGGACGCTGATGCTACCCGGACATTGCCTTCAACAGCCATGTTCATACCGATGAAGCCAACAGAAGCGGAAAAAGTGGCGCCTAACAGGAAGGCACCAGCCCGGCCAAAAGCTACCCAAAGGCGAGCAGCATCGCCAAACGCCTCTCGAGCCTCGGGGCTAGGGCGGACAACCCACACGCTGGCAAACAGGGCCACAATTAGCACGATGAGGAATAAGGCAATAGTGCGCAATTGTTGCCGCAAGTAAGTGTTGGCGCCAGTTTTAATGTAGCCCCACACTTCCTGCATCTCCGGTGTTCCCTTGTCTTCCTTGGATATTTGCCGCACGAGGAAGACGGCATACAAGAGGCCAAGGACAGCGATGCCTAAAACAGACCAAATGGCAATGACCTCAAAAGGCGTGAGTTGCATATGAGCCATAAAACAGAACCTCCTCTACCTTGAAATTTATACTTCTTGCACTAAGTCAACATGTTGCCCATTGACCCGCACAATGAGGCCGATTGTACAAAAGGGCACAGGAGATGTCAAATCAAAAGCCGATAGTTGAACTTTTGAAAGGCAACAAAACAAATGTTATGGGGCCTTATCCTACCTTGGAGATTATTTTTGTCCTTTATGGTGTCGAAACCGACATGGGGCCTGCCTACCTCGAAAATAGAGAGCGTGAGAAGTTGAAGAAGAAGGGAAGAGGCTCACGGAAAACACAGAGAACATAAGAAAGAAGATACAGAAAAAGCAAATAAAGCTCACGTAGTGTCATCTCAATACTTAGGGATATGATTTCGGCGACTGGAAGTCGCAGCAACGCTTACAAAGTCGCCCTCCGGCGGCTGGATTCCAACCTACGCAGCCAGGTTTCGTAATGGTTGTCACACGCCCTCACCTATTAACCCCAGCCGCCCCCGGCAACTACTCCACAGTCACCAGTTCCCGGAAAAGTTGGGAAAGCGGCTGCCGCACCAGCTCAGGCAGCGCTCTTTCCTGCACCTGCTTGCGCAAAAATTTCTTCAAGTCCTTACCGATGATGATAGGTAAGGTTGGGTTGTTTTGTTCTAATTTAACCCGTTTATCCGCAAAAAATACTGCCGGCTGGAGGTCAACTTCCAAGTCAGGAAGAGCCTTAGCAATAAAACGTCGCATTTTCTCCGCGTTTGCCCGCGCTTCCCGCTCAGGATTCCCAATGCCTTCCTGGCCAAAGACATGCAAGAGCCGCATAATGCTGAAAGGCTGCCTCCATTGGCTCCCCTCAATAATAACCCTCCCAGCTTCATCACGAATGCTAAAAACAAACAGCCCCGCCGGGGAAAGGAGAACGTAAGGCGCCGGCAGTGTCCAAGCATAGAACTCGAAACGTTCATCGAATCCTTTCAGCGCAGAAGCCAGGCTCTCGTCCAGGCGCATATTGCGGCGGCCGCCGCTAAACCGACGCAAGTTATAACTACCCACCTGAGCAGAGATAAAGCCGATCAGCAGGGTAACCATGGCGACAAACATCCACTTGGTGTAATCAGGGTCATGTGGTTTAACCCGGAAAGTGATGACCATGCCACCAATAAGGATCGCCAACCCCAAAAAACTAACATACTTCCCGATCTGTTGCCGCCGATTGACTAACTTCTGATTGACATAGAACTGCATGCGTTACCTATTCCTTTCCGTTACATGTTGGGCAATACGACGGCATCATTGTACCATGAGGAAGGCAACTTAGCCAGCTATAGGGCATTAGATACACCCATTTTTCTTTTGGGAGGGGAGACCACACCCGTTACCCTAACGGGAGAAAAGGGCGGATGGGGCCAGATCGGCGCCGGTCGTCCCTCTTCCCCGCGATGGACATCAAGGATGAGATCAATGTAGCTGGAAAGTACGTAACGTTTCCCTCCAAAATGCATCTAAGAAGCACCTGCACTAAAACCAAAGGCCGGCGTATCATCGGGAGTCAAAGAGAGTTCTGGAGTCTGGCGAAAATGACGTTTTAGGCTCGATCAGGCTATCTTTACCACAGATTATACAGATTGCACGGATTAAAAACACAAAAATAAAATCTGCGAAATCTGAGATTAGCAAATTAGGAACCACAGATCGCGCAGACTAAATCAGATTTTTTCTTGCTTCTCGACCTAAATCCATGCAATTCTATGGCTAAAATAAAAACGCCAAAGTCCAAGAGAGTTCATAAAGCGCAGAGGAAACCGTGGAATTTGCAAAGAAATGTCGCAAAAATATTCCCCAACTCTTACTTTATG
>WFQT01000497.1 GCA_015486895.1 Anaerolineae bacterium | reverse complement strand
ACCGAGAATATCCCTGGCTTGAAGCACATGCCTTCCTCCCTGGTACCCGCTATTTATGATCCGGACTTTGCCGATGAGATCATGCCGGTGACAGCGAAAGACGCTCGCTGCTTAGCGTTGCGAGTGGCCCGAGAAGAAGGGTGGTTTATCGGCTTTTCTGCCGGGGCGGCCATGTTTGCTGCCCGGGAAGTGGCGAAACGGCTAACATCCGGCGTTGTGGTGACGTTGCTGCCGGATGACGGCAGCAAATATCTGAGCGCCGGGCTGTGCAATGAGTAGTATTTTCTCAAGCCTGTAGAGGCGTACCTTTATGTCCACTTGATCGGACACCTATAAGGTATTAGCCGGACCATACTATGATTTCCTCCAGCCATTGTTGCAGGAAATGAGCTTCTTGCAACAATGGCCAGAAATAGATCACTGCCCAACTGCCTTTTTTAAGTCGTCCAGACTTTTCAGCCCGCGTACCCGGCACAGAAAAATCCTCAGATCCGGCGATTGCCGCCGCAGCTCTCGCATTCTGGTGCCAATGGGGTCTTTCTGCGGCGTGGATGGGCCTTCCGGTGCGGCGCGGTAGTTGCCGTGGAAAGCGAAATAAGCCTGGTTTAGTTTGCGGATATAGTAGCCGTGTTTTACGAAAAGGCGCCGGCGTTTTTCCATATATGTTTCAGCGGTGTCAATCTTCCCGGCAGCCAGCAGTTTGTCGACCGTAATGCGTGTAATGCGCATCTCCCGGTTGAAGTTGAATGGCGGTGGCGTGGGCGTGACACCCGGCCGTGGTGTTGGCGTCGGAGTAGGAGTTGGCGGCACCAGCTCTGGGTAATAGCGTCGCAGTGCCTCGCCACCTACCTCGTTGCCGACAATGTCGGCGACAGTCTCGTTCATCGCCTGAAGGTCATTGCTGCTGAAGTAATGTTGTCCTAGGGGGTAGAACGCCAAATAGGTGTGTGTCCACTCGTGGGCCACCGTGCTGAGAATCCAGGAAAGGGCAGCACGGTTGATGACCATGGTTGGCCAGGTAGAGAAGCCGCCGATGTCGGTGACTAAAGCGCTCATGCCAGGGAATCTCTTTTCCACTCCCTTTTCGATCTGTTCCCGTTCAGAGAGAGGCAGCCCCGGTTGTAGGTACACGCCTTTAACCAACTGGATGTGGCTCCGGGGTGATATTACTAAGTAATACGGTGGTTCCTCAAAGCGGAAGAGCACTGGTGGGAGTGCTCGGCTGAGCAAACCCAATCGCCAGTCGGCAATAACCGAGGAAACTTGCCCTTCGATGATGGCCTCTATCTGCAGCCGGCTGGTGTCTTGTTGTTGTCGTAAATGTTGCACCTTTTCAAGCAGCGAAGCAGTAGCGGAAGCTGCTTCGGTCGCATCCGGTATCTTGACCCGGATATCACTCATCTGTTGTTCGAGGCGGCCGATTTCCCCGGCGCGGTGGAGGTAGGTTATCACTAAGTCATGTTCCGTTGTCATGGGAAGGCCTTGTGCCGGTTTTTGTTGCCATTCCCTGGCGACGCTGATGATAGCGTGTTCTTCCCACGCCGGGATGCTGAATTTCTGGTCCTGCACCATCCAGTCAACACTTGTAGGGAAGGTCTTGGGTGGGTACAAGTTTGAAGCGGACAGGAGCAAAGCTGTCACGATGAGCCAGAATAACACACTCCTGACGCGCTTATTAAATAGCAGCCGTCTGTTTGACGCCGAGAGGCGGAGCTGCAGAGAGTTCTTAAGACTTTTGATCTGGTTCATGTTATGATCTTTTCTGTTTTGCAAATAAGTCATTTTCCATCACTTTACGCAATACGCAACACGCGATACGCACTGCGTAAAGCGCGCTACGCATGATGTCTTGTAATCCAGACCTGACTGTAAAGTAACGTGACAGGCAAAATTAACTATGTCCTTCGTTTCATGGATCACGCTGGAAAATGTAAACCCGCGGGTGATCGAAGATGGTAAACGATTCCTCGGCGTGGTCGTCGTTAAGCGACCAGGGGCCAAGATGAGGCGTAACCCGGAATTTCGCTGCCAGGTGATAGTTGAGCTTACCGTTGAACAGGTCGCGGTAGAACTTTGCTTCGGCTGGAAAGCGCCCCGGTTGTTCCCAGAATCGCTTCGCCCACATGTCCTCAATGAAGATGTAATCGCTTTTGTCCAGTACTCGTTTTAAGTAAGCAGCTTTCTCTTTCGGCGAGATGT
>WFQT01000496.1 GCA_015486895.1 Anaerolineae bacterium | reverse complement strand
GTAGGAATAGTGCTTGCGGCGCAAAGCCTGACGGACGCAATTCAGGAGTTTAGGTAGATGACAAGGTAACCGCGCTTCAAATCGCGCAAAGCCCGTCAATCTATCCGTTACCCCCAACGGTTCAAGGTTAAAGGGAAGCATATTTACCTGCCCAAAGTTGACAGGGTGAAAGCTGTTTTCCACCGTTGCCGCGTTGAAAAGGTGGGGCGCTTCTATCCTTCGTTTGAATTGTGCAGTGTTTGTGGTGAAAGGCAGCAAACTCTCAATCTTTCAGACCGCAAATGGATATGTACCAATAATCAATATCTTGAATGAAGTCATCAACTCCATTCGGGGCATACGTACTGTAGAAGCTACGGAAGCTAACGCCGGTGCAGAAAGTGTAAGACCGGATGCGGCTTTGCCCGCTTCGGCTGTCTCGTTGAAACCGGAAGCCCAACAGTTTTAACGTTGGGTAGCTCACCAGAGAATTGGATAGGATCATCAGGGGCGGGGCGGCTTCCAGTCCCCTTCTTGCGTAAATCTTGCGAAGCGCCGCCTGTATCAATCCCTTCCCTATAGACGAAGCCGTAACTTGCACCGTCAATACCTTACCCGTTTCCCAACTCCACCAGGGCGGCCATCGCGGTCGCCAGCCTCTCGTTCTCCCTCGGAAGCGTGGTAGAGATTCGTATGTGCTTCGGCAGGCCGAAGGATGTACAATCCCGCACGAGGATTCGATGCTCCATCAGGAGCTTTTGCCGCATTTCCGCTGCGTCTTCTGCCTCCACCAGGAAGTAGTGCATGGGAGAATGAGGCATGCACCATCCTTGCCCTGCCAGCCGCTCCTTCAACCGTTCTGTCTCCTGTTGCAACGCTTCCATCGTCTGTTCCAGGAACTCGTTATCCCGAATCGCAGCAATACCTGCTTCCTGCGCCAAAACATTCACGCTCCACGGCGGCTGTACCTTCGCCAGCAGTTCGATTATGTCACGCGGCGCAAGGGCGTATCCCAGCCGCAATCCTGGGATGGCGTAGTCTTTTGTCAGCGACCGCATCTTTATGAGCCTCTGCCAGCCAACGGGTGATTCGGCATCTCTCAGGAACCGGAGGTAAGCCTCGTCCAACACCAAGAGCGAGTCTGGTACGGAATCGTATAGCAGGCGTAGCTCCTCCGGCGAGAGGTAGGAGCCGGTTGGGTTGTTTGGGTTGCAGAGCCAGATGACCTTCGGCTTGAGCTCGACCAGGAACGCCGTGATTTGCTGCAGATTTGGCTCGAACCCTCCCTCCGCCGGCGCCATGTAGCGTTCCACTTTTGCTCCCATGAGTCTGCTGGCGACCTCGTATTCCCCGAATGTAGGGCCTATGATAGCAACTGTATCCGATGGCCGGAGGAAAGCTAATGCAATCAACCATATGAGTTGCGCAACACCATTGGTTGGAAGCACTTCCTCTGGGAGAACGCCTTCGGCTTCGGATATGGCGCTGCGTAGCCGGTACATGCTTCGGTCGGGGTATCGTTCGATGTGGGCGCGCTGGATTGCCTGGAGGACCGATTCTGGGGGGCCAAAGGGATTGGTGCTTGTGCTGAAATCAGCCACATCTTCCGGATCGATCCCAAGCTGCGCGAGCTCAGCCTCTACGATCCCACCGTGATTGTCCTGGACGAGCTTCTCGACCTCCGGCCTTGGCCTCAACAAGATCTTTTTCCCCTTCCTCGGACTTCCTGAATGAGCACACCCAGAATCGTACAACAGACAGTGCCCATGAGGACAGCCAACCTGAGCAACCTGCGGGCATTGTGGATCGTCTCGGCGTCAGCGGTGCTGTCACCACCTTCCAATGCGTAATGGCCTTGTTTGCTGAGCGTTACCCTGAAAGCCCCGGAAGCGGCGCCCATTGTCCACCCTGCGTTGGGGCTTGCGGTCCTCCTGTGCTGCGATATCATCGTGTGCCAGGCATTTTTCGAATCGAGACCAAGAATTGCTGCAGCGAGCACGATGACACCCCCGGCCAGCCTTGCCGGTGCCAGGTTGAGCAAATCGTCCAGCCTGGCCGAAGCTTTTCCCAACCATTCGTGTTCTTCGTCCCGATAACCGAGCATCGAATCGCACGTGTTGACGAACCGGTAAGCCCATGCTGCCGGAAGCCCACCGATGCTGTAGAAAAAAAGCGGGGCTATTACGCCGTCGGTCAAGTTTTCAGAGATTGACTCTACTGTAGCGCCGGCTACTTCCTCCGCCGAAAGCTCTGATGTGTCCCGGCTGACCAGGTGCCAGCCGACCAGCCACCTCGCTTCATCCAGGTTGTCCACCCTCAATGCCGTCTCCACCTCAGCGGCAGCGCTATCGAGCCCGTGGGCACCTATGGTGAGCTTCAAAGCCAGCATTTCTATTGGAGATCGAACCTCTTTCGGCAAGCCGGCAAGCGCTCCGGTAATCTTGGCCACTGTCACCGAACCTCCCACCACTAGCCCAAATCCGTAC
>WFQT01000495.1 GCA_015486895.1 Anaerolineae bacterium | reverse complement strand
TTGCAATTCAACCAGCAGATAGGCTACGCGCTAGGGTACGAGCTGGACGTGGCCCGCATCGTCGGCGTCCTGGCCGACTTGGGAGGCAACATCAAGGCAGAGCGCAACATGTCGTTCTCCGTTAAGGAAGGGCCCGACCAGGCCATCAACGTCATCCGTGATATGACCTATGACTTGCAGAAAAAGGGGCAAATTCCGCCCGAGAGAATTTTAGGGGCAGCCGTCGGCATTTCCGGCCCGGTCTCATACGAAGAAGGCATTCCCTTGGCTCCCCCCATCATGCCGGGCTGGGGCGGCTATCCATTGCGAGATAAATTACGTCACGTCTTGGATATGCCAGTCTTCTTGGATAACGATGCCAACTTAGGCGTCGTAGGCGAACACACCTTCGGCGCCGGCCAAACCGTTTCTAACTTAATTTACATCAAAGTCAGTAGCGGTGTTGGCGCCGGCCTCATCTTAGACGACCGGCTTTACCGCGGTGCCTGGGGCGTTGCCGGCGAAATCGGCCACGTCAACATCGACGAAGACGGCCCACCCTGCTCGTGCGGCAGCAACGGCTGCTTGGAAGCGATCGCCGGCGGGCCGGCCATCGTGGAACGAGCTAAACAAGCGATCCGGGCCGGGCATCCCACCGCTTTAGCTGCCATTGCCCCCCAGCATTCCCTCTCCATCGATGACATCGTGCACTGCGCTATCAATGGGGGATGAAACCAGCCGCCAGATTTTAGCCTTCGCCGGTGCACATATCGGTATTGCCTTAGGCGACTTGGTTAACTTACTGAACCCAAGCTTAGTCATCTTAGGAGGAGAAGTCACCCGGAAAGCAAAGGATTTATTGACGGACGCTTTAGCCAAAACGTTACAGCGAAGAGCGTTAAGGGCCTCTTGGCGCTCATTAGAGATCCATTACGCCCAGTTAGCGGAAAAGGCAATTCCTCTTGGAGGCGTTGCCTTAGTGACAGAAGAACGGATGCAAAAGTATTTCTTGCAAACGATTCAAAGATAGCTGCTGAGGAGCATCGCATGATCACATTGACCTGGAACCGGGTAGTCGCCAGCCTGGCCATCATCACTGAATTTCTCATCTTCATTATCATCGGCTTGGCTCTGCTGGAAGTCTACCTATACTTGATCTTTCACCGCAAGCCACGACAAAAAGTGCTTGGCGCCATCGTTTACGGGCTAGAGTCAGTAGATGCAGCACTAGTTCTGGCCTTGTTCTACATGCTACTTCTGAGAGCCAAGACGCCACCGGCCAGCCTGTTGATGTTTAGTACTATTTTCTTCGTTGTTAGCTTAGTAGTCATTTTCTTGTTGTCAATCCCTCGCTCTACTCACGTCGGCTTGGCCTATTTGCTTGTCGCCCCGGCCTTTATCGGAGTTCTCTTCCTGATCCTTTACCCGTTCGGCTATGAGATTTACCTTGCCTTTACCAATGCAGCCCTCAGAACCATGCGCAATCCCAGTTTTGGCCTGCAATATGGCATTAACAACTTTAAAGCAGTCTTCACCGGCACCGTCGCCCATAAGGCTACATTCTGGCAAGTGCTCATACGCACAATCCTCTGGACAGTCATCAACGTATTCTTCCACGTTACCGGCGGCATGATCTTAGCCCTACTCCTAAACCGCCCTCTGAAACTGCGAGGTATCTACCGTACCTTGCTGATCTTCCCCTGGGCTATTCCTCAAACCATTGCTGCCATGTCATTGCGTAATGAGTTTAACTACATGTACGGCTTCTTCAACGTCATGCTAAAGCGAGTTGGCATGCAGCCTATTCCCTGGCTACAAAATCCACATTGGGCTTTCGCTGCCGTAGTTATTTCTAATATCTGGTTAGGGATCCCGTTCATGATGGTCATCATTTTAGGCGGCCTGCAAAGTATTTCCCGAGAATATTACGAAGCAGCAGAAATAGACGGGGCTAATGCCTGGCACCAATTCTGGAATGTGACCATGCCGTTACTGCGACCTGTGCTGACCCCAGCTATTATCCTGGGCACAGTCTGGACGTTCAACAACATCAACGTCATCTACTTGATCACCCAAGGAGGCCCACAAGAGCGGACTGACATTCTCGTCACGTCATTATACAAGGCAGCATTTTCATTCTATCGCTACGGTTTTTCGGCTGCTTTCGCCCTGGTCATTTTCATCTTCCTGTTAACTTTTGCTCTGATTTACCTTCGGGTCAGCGGTGGGCTGAAGGCAGTTTACGAATAAAGTGAGGCTCGCTATGTATAAGACAATGCACTGGTTTTTCCATTCTAAGAAAGGGCAAGACAGTCCCTTTAAGCGCATATTGATACACATCATTTTAATCTTCGCTTCTATCGTGGCTATTTACCCTGTACTGCGCATTTTCAGTATTTCACTGCGGCCGGGTAACCGAGCACTTTCCACCAGTTTAGCTATCATCCCGCCGGATGCAACGCTGGAAAACTATCGGCTGGTGCTCTTCGGCGATCCGACACGACACTTAAAATCCGATTTCTTTCTCTGGCTGTGGAACAGCCTAAGTATCACGATGACAACAGCACTCATCGGCGTTATTCTCTCGGCGACAGCAGCCTACGCGTTCTCCCGCTTCCGCTTCCCCGGCCGCGGGCCAGGAATGATTTTCTTGCTTACTACCCAAATGATCCCGGCCGCTATGCTCCTACTTCCTATTTACATGATGTTAGTACGGCTGCATTTAATTAACTCCTACTTGGGGCTTATCATCGCTTATTCGGTAACGTCAGTGCCATTTAGCATCTGGATTCTCAAAGGGTATTATGATACAATTCCACCAGACCTGGAAGAAGCAGCCCGAATTGACGGTGCTACTTACTTAGGAGCCTTTTACCGGATCGTGTTGCCTCTTTCCACACCCGCATTGGCCATTGTTTTCCTGTTCAACTTCATGGGCTCCTGGAGCGAGTACATTGTGGCTCGGGTAGTGCTACAAAAACAAGACATGTACACCTGGCCTTTAGGCTTGTGGACTTATGCAGGGCAATATACGTTAGCCGCCGGACGGTTCGCCGCCGGCTCGATATTAGTCGCCGTTCCCGTTATGGCACTGTTCCTATACTCGTCCAAGTGGTTGATCTCTGGCTTAACACTGGGAAGTGTCAAAGGTTAAGCCAGCATCAGCAATAAACAGTTTTGTGATTTGTCGCAAAAGAGCGACAGGAAATTCCTACCAAATGAGGAGGAGGAAAACATGCGTAGCAAAAAGTTGTTTGTCTTCGTCACTGTGTTATTAGTGCTTAGCATGCTGTTGGCAGCATGTGGGCCAAAGGCAACGCCTACTAAAGCCCCAGCAGCACCGACCAAGGCCCCAGTAGCACCGACCAAGGCCCCAGCAGCACCGACCAAGGCTCCGGTAGCAACTAAAGCGCCGGTAGTCACCAAACCGGTAAAGCTAACCGTCTGGGACCAGGAAGCGGACGACGTGGAAGCGTTCATGGACGATCTCATTACTGCTTTTAGCAAAGAGCAACCGAATATCACCATCGAGCGCACCCATTATGGCAACGAGGAATTGCGGGACCAGTTCCAGACCGCCAGCATTGCCGGCGAAGCACCTGATCTGGTCCGTGTGCCCAACGATTTCGCTGGGCCTTTCAGCGAATTGAAAATCGTTATGCCCATTAACAAGGTATACGACAAAACGTTCCTGGATAAGTTTTTCGCTGGCGCCCTGAGCCCTGCCAAAGTCCATGGCACCCTCTGGGGTGTTCCTGACAACTACGGCAATCACCTGATGTTGCTCTACAACAAAGACATGGTGAAAACACCGCCCAAGGACACCGACGAGCTCATCAAGATGGCAAAGGACCTGAAGAAAGGTGATGTTTGGGGCTTCGTCTACAACGAGAACG
>WFQT01000494.1 GCA_015486895.1 Anaerolineae bacterium | reverse complement strand
GGTCATGGATAATGACCGGGATGCCCAATTCCGCCGCTAAGACAAGTTGCTGCCAGAGCACTTCTTGTTGCTTTTCCGGTGGCACTCGTTGACGGTAATAGTCTAAGCCGATTTCCCCTATGGCTCGAACTTTCGGGTCCCCGGCCAGTTTACGCAATGTCTCAATGCTTCTCTTGTTAAAGTCTGTACAGTTGTTAGGATGCACCCCCACGGCAGCGTAGACCTGTGGGTAGCGCCTAACCAGCACTAACACTTGTTGGCTGCTGGCCAAATCTATGGCCGGATTGACCATAAAAGCGACGTTGGCGTCAAGAGCTCGTTGCACTACCTCGTCCCGGTCAACATCGAATTGCTCCAGGTCGAGATGGCAGTGGCTATCAATACACACCGGCTGCATGTTATGTTCTCTACTCAACTATGCTAATCCTGCTATTTCCAGGCCTTCTTGCAACAACTTCGGCACGATTCCCTTGTTCATAGTCTCGCAGTAAACTCGAATAATGGACTCGGTGCCGGAGAAGCGTACCAGTAACCAGCCGCCATCTTCTAAATTGAATTTGTAGCCGTCTGTCCGGTTGATGCTGACAACTTTGAGGCCGGCAATGCGCTTAGGATTAGCGGCATCCATTCGTTTTTTCGCTTCAGGACGGTGCTCGTCGGGGAACCGCGTATCAATGCGATCATAGTAATGAGGGCCACCGACTTCGGCGAACAGATCGTTCAACAATTGGGTCGGCGTGTGTCCTGTTTTGACCATGAAATCGAGCAGATAGAGGCCAGCCAAGATTCCGTCTCGTTCTGGTACATTGCCCCTGAAAGCATAGCCGCCGCTTTCTTCGCCGCCGATCATGGCGTCGACTTCTAACATTTTAGGGGCTACGTACTTAAAGCCAACACCGGTGTTGTACACTGGAACGTTGTACTTTTTGCCTAATTTGTCCAACATGGAAGTAGTGGAAAGGGTCTTGACGATAGGACCTCGTTCCCCTCGGACTTTTAGTAAGTAGAGGGCCAGCAGGCCGTACACTCGTAGCTGATCTACGAACTCGCCGTTTTCATCACCAAAACCAACGCGATCGGCGTCACCGTCGGTGATAAGGGTGGCATCGGATTTCACCTGGCGAGCGTAAGCTAACCCGGCATCCACGTTGGGCGGGATAGGCTCCGGTCGCGTCATTTCCGGAAAGAGGGGGTTGCGTTGATTATGTACTTCCAGAATTTCTGTTTTGCCCCCGCTTAAAATCCGCGTGAACCAGCCGGCGCCGTTGCCCCACATAGGATCAACGACGATTTTCAGGCCGGCATTGATAATGGGCTGCACGTCGATGAGGTCCTTGAGGTGTTCCAGGTAAGTGTCGGCAGCATCGATAATTCGCACCAGGCCAATAGCTTTGGCTTGTTCCAACGGAATGCGATGAGCATTTGCCTCGTTCTCTGGGATGAGCGATTCGATAATGGTCAATCCTTCCGGATCGATAGCGCCACCGTGTTCATCACGTACTTTGAAGCCGGCATCGGTGGATGGGTTGTGGCTGGCTGTCAGGTTGACGGCTCCTAATGCCTTGCGGGCTACCACATTGTAGGAAATGACCGGTGTCGGAGTAGCCGTTGGGCAAAGCATCACAGGGATGCCATTCCCGGCTAAGACTTCTGCCACGGCATCGGCGAAATGCTCGGCGTCAAAGCGCTTGTCATATCCTACGACAACTCCCCGCTGCATCTCGGATGGGTCAAATTTACGCAAAAGAAAGTTAGCGAAACCCTGCGTACAGCGGCGTACGGCGGCGAAGGTGTAATCATCGGCAATATGTCCGCGCCAACCGTCGGTGCCAAATTTGATGATACTGCTCATAGTGGTCTCCTCTGAAAATAGAATGCTGATCAACGCTTGATGCACGCTGATCTAAATTTTCATCCGCTGTGGTGTGCCTATCTGCGGGCACGCACAGGCAGGCCTGTCTGCGTGCCCGCACAGGCAGGCCGTAGGCCCGTGATCACTCCTTGATTCACCTTTAGGTGGGCTTTTGTAGTGCCTCCAGGTCAGCGTCGACCATCATTTCAATTAGTTCCTTGAATTGGATTCGCGGTTCCCAACCTAGCACTTTTTTCGCTTTGCTGGCATCACCTACCAGTTGGTCCACTTCTGCAGGCCGGAAAAAGCGCTGATCCTGAATGACATAGTCTCGGTAGTCCAGTCCTACATAGCCAAAAGCTACCTCGCACAGCTCACGGATAGAATGTGTCTTACCAGTTGCGAGCACATAATCGTCAGGCTGGGGCTGTTGTAGCATGAGCCACATCGCCTCAACGTAGTCACCGGCGTAACCCCAGTCCCGGCGCGACTCCAGGTTGCCCAAACGGAGTTCATTGGCTAAGCCTAACTTTATTTTAGCTACGCCACGGGTAACCTTGTGGGTGACAAATTCCAGCCCGCGCCGGGGGCTTTCGTGGTTGAAGAGGATGCCGGAGACGGCGAACAGATCATAACTCTCGCGGTAGTTAACGGTGATCCAATGTCCG
Organism: Anaerolineae bacterium; assembly: GCA_015486895.1. Lineage (GTDB taxonomy): Bacteria > Chloroflexota > Anaerolineae > JAADDB01 > JAADDB01 > S014-12. The sequence goes on along the minus strand of WFQT01000494.1, from coordinate 2,027 downwards.
TACACCTTGGCTACACCGTATGGCGAGCGCGGGTAGAAAGGAGTGGTCTCTTTTTGTGGCACTTCCTTCACTTTGCCAAACATCTCACTTGTGGATGCCTGATAAAAGCGAATGTTGGGGTCTACTAAGCGAATAGCATCTAAGATGCGGGTGACGCCTAAGGCGGTAAACTCGCCTGTCAGTACTGGCTGAGACCAGGATGTAGGTACGAAAGACTGGGCTGCTAAATTGTAGACTTCATGGGGACGATGATCTTCGATGATTTTGATGAGCGAGACCTGATCCAACAGGTCGCCTTGGACAATAGTGATTTTGTCTTGGATGTGCTGGATGCGTTCAAAAGTCACGGTGCTGCTTCGCCGAACCATGCCTATTACTTCATACCCTTTACCTAGCAAGAACTCAGCCAAATAGGAACCATCTTGACCTGTCACGCCGGTAATTAACACTTTGTTAGGGCTCATGTTTTTCCTCCAAACTTGTTTGCCTGCTTGCTACCCTCTCTCGCCACTCGGCGAGGACGTCCAAGACACTCTTTTGAAAGCTGATTTGCGGCCGCCAACCAGTTTCCTGATGTAGCTTCTCATTGTTGCCGTATAAGTCGGGGATATCGCTGGGCCGCAGCCGTTGCGGATCGGTCTCCTCGCGTATAGGAACGGGCGTGTTCGTCAGCAAGATGTCCAACACTTCCCGGATGGTGTGCGAGTGCCCACTACCGACGTTGTAGGCCTCCCCGGGTCGCCCTTTCTCCGCTAATAGGTAATACGCTCGTACAATGTCCCGCACGTCACTAAAATCCCGCCGGGCCGACAGGTTACCTACGCGGATGACCGGCTCTTGCAATCCTGCTTCAATGCGGGCTACCTGTTCAGCGAAAGCGGGCACCACAAAGGAAGCTGCCTGCCTGGGTCCGATGTGGTTGAATGGCCTGGCGCGAACGATGTGTAACCTGTTAGTGATAACATACTGCCGCCCCATCAGGTCCTGTGCCGCCTTACTGACACCGTAAGGCGTGTCTGGTTGCAGCGGGGCACTTTCATCGAGGGGCAGTTGCCTCGGCTGGCCGTAGACTAAGTTTGATGTAACTAGAAGGATTGCCGGCTGCAACTTTAAGGCAACGATGCTTTCCAGGATGTTTAGTTGTGTACGCAAGTTAAGCTTGTAGGTGCGCCACGGCTCAGTCCAGGCCTGCCCCACGTCTGCCTGCCCGGCCAGATGGTAAACTTTGTCCGGCCTGGCAATGTTAATAGCCTCTAATGTGGCAATAGGGTCAGTCAGGTCTACTCGCAGGAGGTGTAGCTTTTTTTCTATCTCAGCTAAGCGCCACTGGGAGTGATGGATAATGCCCCAGACCTCATCCTCTGTTGTCGACAGCAAGTACTCTGCTAAGTGGCTGCCTGCAAAGCCCCCGATTCCGGTGATGAGAACTCGCGCCACTTTACCCCCCTGTCTTGTGCTGTTTCATGGCTGTGTCGGCTTTGATTATACCCTATCCCTGTATTGCCAGCAAAGTACGTTTATTAAAGCGATGGTGTGCCAACAAGTAACATGTCAGCATCCATTAAGAATGCTGGCATGTGCCTCGACAGTTGTTAGCTTACTCCCGGGGTGAAAGGTTCACGGGAGCAGCCTTTATTTTGCCTCGGCGTAACTGTTCCGAAAATAGCCACAGAAAGGCACAGAAAGACACGGAAGGGTACAAAAATCAATTTCGTCGCTATGTGGTGTGCAAGTGCTCATGACGACTGCTTAGGTTCCTAAAAAAGTGGCCCTTTCGTACCGGATTCAACCACAGGTTGCACAGATTACTCAGACTTTTTGTTTATCATCTGTGAAAATCCGTGGAATCTGTTCCGAAAACAGGACGCTGATGACGCAGATGAACGCTGATTTCCGCAGATTCCTAAGAAATCATCTGCATCAATCTGTAAGATCAGCGCAATTAGCGTTCTTATTTTCGTCGTTATGTGGTGTGCAAGTGCTCATGGCGACTGCTTAGGTTCCTAAAAAAGTGGCCCTTTCGTACC
>WFQT01000493.1 GCA_015486895.1 Anaerolineae bacterium | reverse complement strand
GACTAACACCGCTTTCCCTTCGTTTTTCGACCCCAATCTGTGAATTTCTGTGTTTTTCTGTAGCTAAAATAAAAACGCCTGAGTCCAATGACTGAGAGAAGTATAATCAGAACAGAGATAACGGTCAATTGTGTGCCGGCCATGATGGATTGCTAACTTTCCGGCGGCGGGGTAATAAGCGATGGCGTATGGCAAACATTACGAAACTTGTCTGCGCAGGCTGGAATCCAGTTGCCGAAAACAGTGAATGGGATCGTGACAACAATCTGTAAAAGGGCAATGTTTGGAGGGCGAGGGAATGCCCCTACGTATCGAGAAGATACTTTTAGACGACTACTAAATACAATTGGTAAGAAAGGGCGATCTGTTGAATCACCCTTTCTTACCCACGGGGATCACTCGTAGCGCAGTGCATCGATAGGATTTAACTGAGCTGCCTGTTTGGCGGGGTAAATACCGAAAAACAGCCCCACGGCTAACGAAAAGCCAACAGCCAGCAGGATCGATGTCGGGGTTACCACCGCCGACATCGTGCCGGAAAGATCGACCAGCTTTGCCAGCACCACTCCTAGGAGGATGCCTATCAAGCCCCCTAACAAGCTCAATACTACAGCTTCCATCAAGAACTGCAAGAGAATATCTGAGGTTAGCGCTCCCACCGCTTTGCGGACACCAATTTCTCGCGTCCGCTCAGTTACCGATACTAACATGATATTCATGATGCCGATACCGCCCACCAGTAAAGCAATGCCGGCGATGGCGCCTAAGAACACAGTCAGCGTGCCGGTGACCTGGGTCGCCATGTTCAGCAGGTCAGCCTGATTGAGAACACGGAAATCAGCTTCGACATCGGGCGCTAAATTGTGCCGAGCCCGCAGCAAGGCATCCAACTCACCGGCAACGGCATCGGTTTTCTCTTTGGATGCTGCCATCACGTTCACCCGGCTAACGAGCAGATCCCCTCTGGGGTTATGGCCAGGGAATAGCTTCCATTGCGCGGTGGAAATAGGCACAAAAACAGCGTCGTCGGGGCTGCCCATGAGAGCATTGCCTTTTTTTGCCAAGACCCCCACAATCGTCAAGGAGACGTGTCCCTTTTTCGGGAGAGAGACTTTGATCTTCTGCCCTACAGGGTTAACGTCACCGAAGAGGTCCTGGGCAACCTGGGAGCCCAGTATCGCTATCGTGGAGCGTGTACTCACATCTTTCGGAGTGACAAAGCGACCCTGCTCGACCTGCAAGCCGAAGACCGCCTGGTAACTATCAGTAACTCCTTTGATGGAAGTGTTCAGATTCGCGTGGCTAAAGATCACCTGGGCATTCCTGCTAAATTCCGGGGCGACAGATTTAGCATCCGGCACATTGGCTGGGTCGGCAATGGCTTGGGCATCTTTGTAAGTCAGCGTCACAGCGCCTCCGAAGGCCCCTCGCACATTGCCATTCCTGGGGGCTCCAGGCATCACAAAAAGGAGATTCGTACCGGCGCTGTTAATCTGGTTGGTAATAGAAGCTTGAGCTCCGGCGCCGATGGATAGCAGGGCAATGACTGCCGCGACGCCGATTATCACGCCGAGCATGGTCAGGCCGGAACGCAGTTTATTGCTTAAAAGGCCGTCTAATGCGACCCGTATATTTTCCAAGATATCCCATAGCATGATGTTATTTACCTCCTGCAAGCATCGCCTACGCGACCTCGGCTAAAGCGCTATCGACAATTAGCCCATCTTTTAAGTGAATGATACGCTCAGCTTGGGCGGCGATTTCCTTTTCATGGCTTACCATTACCACTGTGACCTCTCGCTCCTGGTGTAATCGGTGCAAGATGGCCATGATTTCCATACCAGCACGTGAATCTAAGTTACCGGTCGGCTCGTCGGCCATGATGATAGCCGGGTTGTTGACCAGTGCCCGAGCAATAGCGACTCGTTGCCTCTCTCCCCCTGAGAGTTCGGCCGGGTGATGGTTCAACCGGTCACCCAGGCCGACGATCTCTAATGCGGCTTGCGCCCGTATCTCACGTTCCTTATAGGGAATGCGATGGCCGTCCCGGCTGTATTGCAAAGGCAGCATCACCTGTTTTAACGCTGATGTGCGAGCTAACAAGTTGAAGTTCTGAAAGACAAAGCCAATCTTGTGATTGCGAATCTCTGCAAGTTTGTTTCCTTCCATGTTCTCCACTGCCACCCCGTCCAAACGGTACACCCCGGAAGTGGGCGTATCCAAACAGCCAATGATGTGCATCAGCGTGGATTTCCCGGAACCGGAAGGGCCCATGATGGCGAGCCACTCCCCGCGCTTGATGTGCAGGGAGACGCCTCGCAATGCATGTACTTGCACTTCTCCCATTTGATAGACCTTGGTAATGTCATGGAGTTCGATCATATCACGGTTTCCTCCCACCTCCGAACATGCGGAAGATGCTTGGGCTACGCTGACCATTATCGTTTTGAGACGGCAGCGAGATCGAGGCCATGCTGATGATATCACCTTCTTTCAAGTTGCCGCTGACTTCAGCCTCGGTATCCGTGGTTGCGCCAACCCTAACCTGCACCGGCATGAATCCCTCGGGTAATATTCTCGGCGAAGACGCCTTTGTCTGTCCTGAACTGTTATTGCCCGCTGCTCTCGGCGTCTGTGTTTGTCCATTACTCCTTCGCCGGTTAGCTGCGACAGCAGGTGGCTGTTCGCCCGGGGCTAATTTCCGCAACACAAAAGAATGGCCATTAAATGTGTGAATGGCTATTAACGGTACGATGAGAACATCTGTCTTGCTGGCAGTGACAATGCTGACATCTGCAGTCATACCTGGCCGTACCAGCAGGTTGGTGGGATCCAACTTGATGGTCACCGGGTAAAGCACCACGCCAGATTGTACGTGAGCTGTCAAGGCGATCTTCTCAACTTCACCGGGGATAGGCGTATCAGGGAAAGCATTCAGAGTCACTATGGCCTTTTGGCCAGTCTGGACCTGGGCTACTTCAGTTTCGTCTAAAAGCGTTTCCACATTCAATGTGGAGAGATCGCTAACTGTCATCACTGCATGGCCGCTGCCAACGAGCTGGCCCGGCAAAATCGCTATTGCCGTGACAACCCCGTCCATGGGGGCGGTTAGCGTCGCTTCCGAAAGCTGCCAGCGTGCTCCCTCTAAGTTGCTCTCCGCTTGCTTTACCGAAGCCTGAGAGATGGTAAGCTCTTGCTCTGTCGGCCCAGCCTGCAGTTGTTCCAGCTTTGCTTTGGCGTTCTTGACGTTGTTCTCGGCAATTTCAAGGTCTTGTGCCGATGGCCCCTGGGTGCTCGTTTTGTAGTTTGCTTCGGCGATCTGGTAATCTAAGGTTGCTCGTTGCAAATTTATAG
>WFQT01000492.1 GCA_015486895.1 Anaerolineae bacterium | reverse complement strand
TTGCTAACGTGGTAAATCGACTTTTGCAGCAATACTATCGTTGCTTGTGCTGTCTGTTCGTCAGGAATTTCTACATTTTGGCCGTTAATCTTAGCCAGTTTAGCTCGGAACCGCCTTCGCTCCGGCAGCGCATGTTCCACCGCACGAGCAAGCTCCGCTTCAATACTCCAATATTCTTGAGGCACAAAAGCTTCAATCTCGCGCTCTCGCTCCACCACCAACCGCAGTGCCACCGACTGGACGCGACCAGCGGAAGTGCGTTTACGCACGTTCTTCCAGAGCAACGGGCTCACCTGGTAGCCCACCAAGCGATCCAGCACCCGGCGAGCTTGCTGGGCGTTCACTAAATCCATGTTCAGCTCGCGCGGTACTGAAAATGCCTCGTCAACTGCTCGTTTGGTGATCTCGTGGAAAACCACCCGTCTCACTTTGGCAGGGTCGACCTTAGTCGCCTCCATAATGTGCCAGGCGATCGCCTCTCCTTCCCGGTCCGGGTCGGTGGCTAAATAGACCTCCTCCGCCGCTGCCGCGTCCGCTTTCAACTCCTTGACCACCGGGCGTTTATCCCGCGGGATCGTGTAATGGGGTGCGAAGTCGTGCTCTACATCCACCGACAAACGAGAATGCAATAAGTCCCTCACATGGCCAACGGAAGCGCGCACAGTGTACCCTCTGCCTAACATGCGGCCAATAGTGTGTGCTTTGGCGGGCGATTCCACCACCACCAATTTATGCACCGCCCGATGCCGGGATGCTTTTTCATTCTTCTTACGCTTCTTACGCTGCGGTGCCTTCCGCTCCACTTTCTCCGGCTTTGGAAGCCCCTCATGAGCAGGCGTCCAACCCATGCGGAAAAGCTTACTCCCGCAGACAGGACAAGTACCACGGGTAGCAGGTGCCCCATTAGCCAAGAAAATTGGCTCCGGGTCTTTCATCTCCCGTTTTTCTTTGCACTTCATGCAATAAGCAATTAATTTCTCTTCTGCCATCGCTTTTGGTAACTCACTCCTCTGCATCGCCATACGGAGGTTCATCTTCTCGTAGGCGTACATACTCCATGTCTCCCACCTGCCGAACCAACCCTTTCAGTTCCATCAACACCAACAAGCTGGAAATTTCCGCCACCGGCAAGCCCAATTGCCGGCTCACTTCATCTACATGCCTGGGGTCAAAGCTCAATTGCTGAAGCAACCGCTCTTCCGCCGCCGAAATCGGCATCACCTGGCGCGCTTCTTTCTGCTCTGAAACCTGCCGGGCTGTGAGATTCAACTCCTCCAAGACATCCTCCACCGTCAAGACCGCTTTCGCACCTTCCTGAATCAAGTGATTCGTGCCGGCGGAAGTCTTGTGCAAAATGCTGCCGGGTACAGCGAAAACTTCTCGCCCCTGATCGGCGGCCATAGCTGCCGTGATGAGCGCCCCGCTGCGGGTGCCAGCTTCCACCACCACGGTACCTAACGATAAACCGCTGATAATCCGGTTACGCGCAGGGAAATTACCCCCTTCCGGCCGTACATCCAACCCATATTCACTCAGCAACGCCCCCTGTTCGGCAATCTGCGCCGCCAGCCGCCGATGCTCCGGAGGATAGAGATGATTGAAGCCACTACCTAAGACAGCGATAGTGCGCCCCCCGGCCGCCAAAGCAGCGCGATGCGCCTCGCCGTCCACGCCACGGGCTAACCCGCTAACCACGGTCAACCCATTACGCACCAAGTCAGTAGCCAGCCGTTGCGTCACCTGGCGACCGTAAGCACTGACGCCGCGCGTGCCTACCACCGCAATAGCATAATCATCTTCCGGTAACAAGTGGCCCCGCACGTAAAGTAACGGCGGCGGGCTATAGATTTCTCGCAACAGGCGAGGATAATCTTCGTCCTCCCAGGTCAACACTTGGATCTTGGCCCTTTCAATACGAGCCAATTCCGCATCTAAATCCAGCTTCCCACGAGCTTTCAGTACACTTTGTAACGAGCGACGATCCAGACCGGCATGTCGTAACGCCTCTGGAGCTGCCTGCCACGCCGTTTCCAGATCGCCGAAATAATCCAGCAAAGCGCGCAGCCGCGCCGGGCCAATGCCCCGCACCAAGTTAAACCCCACCCAGTAACGGATATCCCCCACGGTAACACCTTCTTATCAACTTCCAAGCGCAATATCTACCCCGGCGCTCGCCGCGCTATTCGGAGGGCAAGGGAATGCCCATAGACATCGCGGTGATACCAAGCGCGTCTCAGAAAATTCAAGCAAGCCTACCTGATAGGAAACATTTTGTCAAGCATATGGGTGGAACTCCATCTGGCAGGGAGACGGCAAAGCGATACACCCCCAGGATTGGGGGCCGGGGGGCCAGAGGAGTGACTGCCCCCTAACCCCTCAACCTTGGGGGGAGCAACACACCCCCAGAATTGGGGGCCGGGGGGCTATTTTCAAAGGAGGGAATTAACGCCTTTGCGGCTTTGCTACTATGCGAGATTCATCATTATCGGGCCGAACCGCTCCCTCACGTGTCCGCTTCCTCCGCCAACCTGGGCAGCGTGAGCATAGCATGAGGCACCACTAACACTTGCAACGACTTCCCCAATTCCGCCTGAACCAACGCCAACGCTTCCCCCATGGTAGCGGTAGGTGTCATGTGACACATCCGCACCACGTCCGGGTCTTGGGCGCCAACAATCACCACCCGCGCCCCCGCAAGCACCTGCGCCATAATATACGCTCGTTGCGCCCCCGGCGGATATCCTACCCTCTCCAAACGCGCTTTTACCTCCTGCGGTGTCTTGCCAGAGCGCATAGCAGCAAGAAAACGTTGCTCCCCCACCCCTTCCCCCGCGCCTTCCGGGCAGGGTGCCGGGATAATAAGGAAGCCATGTGGTCGCAGCACTGGGCTGGGTGAAAAGTAAAGATAGCTGGCCGCCCGGCTGGCCTGGTACAAGTTGACATCCTTCGGCCATCCCACCCCGCCGACAATGAGATCGTAGCGATGCAATACAGGCACTTCATAGACAGCAGCGGCTATTTTCGCCAGGACATCTTGCACAGCGATAGGATCGCCGGCCCGCACGGCCAGAATTTCACCGCTTTCATTCGTCGCCACATTTAGCACAAAACGCAACCGGGCCCGGCGAGCACCTTCACGCACCGCCCGCTGGAAAGGATTACCAGATAACCGCCCCAGACGCACTCCAGACCGCCCCAACATGCCGGGGCCATGAGTCATGGCGATGGTTGGTTCCCCGGCAACGCCAATGCTGGCAATCTTACCACCGCCGCTGTAGCCGGCATACTGGTGCGGCTCCACAATGCCAATACCCAACAACAAATCACTCTCATAAGCCATCCGGTTCAGCCAGTAAGGCACACCTTCATCGTCAACGCCCAAATTCACCAAGTCATGCGCCTGAGCATTATGGTCGAAAACGGCATAGCGGGCCACCACATCCCGGCCTACCTTCGCTTCTTTTTCCTCCAAACTGCTAGGGCGGTGTAGCCCCACGGCGCAAAGCAAACGGATGTCCTCATCCCGAACACCAGCCGCTTCCAATGCCCTGAGCAACGGGCGCACTAACAGGTGATCAGGAGAAGCGCGGGTCGCATCGGTGAATAAAATAGTTACCTTCATTCCCCGCTGGGCTAACGCTCCCAGGCGTGGGGTCCCCAGCGGGTTGGCCATGGCCTCTTCAATAGCCACCACAGGATCGCTCACCGCCGGCACTCGCTTGGCATGCACTTCTTCACCTTGCATTCCTGGTAGTAGGTGAAAAGCCAATGCTCCCCGGCCAAAAGGCAACGTGTATTCTAACATGCAATACTTCCTCCAACCCGATCGTTAACCCGGCAAGCCTCCAGCGCCAAGTCGTACCTGAAAGAAAAAGCCACCGGGCAATACCGGCGGCCTTTCCCTCACACATTGGAGTCTGGCGAAAATGACATTTTAGGCTCAACCGAGCCACCTTTACCCCAGATTGCACGGATTAACACAGATTTTCCCCTGCTTTTCGACCCAAATCTGTGAAATTCTGTATTTTTCTGTGGCTAAAATAAAAAACACCAGAGTCCAGTCACACAGTTAACACTCCCAACGAACAAGCTTACAGCCCGGCCATCTTCATGGAATGACGGATCAGGTCTGCGGAGCGCATCAGTGCCGCTTTCTCCTCCGCCGTCAGCTCAATCTCAATGATCTTCTCTACGCCGCCACGGCCCAACAGCGCCGGAACACCAAAGTAAATGTCGCTCAAACCATACTCGCCTTCCAGATAGGCGGAAACGGGCAAGATCATCTTTTTGTCCTTCAGAATCGCCTCGATCATCTTAGTGACCGCAGCACCAGGTGCGAAGTAAGCGCTTCCCTTCTGGAGCAAGTTGACAATTTCACCGCCTCCACCACGAGTGCGCTCAACAATAGCATCAATGCGATCCTGCGGCAAGAGATGAATGATGGGAATCCCGGCCACCGTGGAATAGCGAGGCAACGGTACCATCTCATCGCCATGACCGCCGAGCACGAAAGCATGCGTGTTTTCCACCGAAACACCCATCTCCATGGCAATAAAAGCGCGCATGCGGGCACTATCCAAAACGCCTGCCTGCCCCATCAGCCGTTCCTTTGGGAATCCAGTAACCTTTTTTGCCAGATAGACCATGGAATCCAGAGGATTCGTGACTAAGATAATGACGGAATCAGGGGAATATTTAGCCACGTTCTCGGAAACATTCTTGATAATTCCGGCATTCACCGTCACCAGGTCTTCACGGCTCATCCCCGGCTTGCGTGGCACCCCTGCAGTGATGACCACAATATCAGAATCTTTGGTATCCGCATAGTCCGAAGTACCGATCAAATGTGTATCAAAGCCAAAAATAGGGGCTGTTTCCATTAAATCCAATGCTTTGCCCTTAGGCATATCCCCCATCTGCGGGATATCCAACAAGACAATGTCACCCAATTCCCGTTCCGCCAGCCACTGTGCCGTCGTCGAACCAACAAAACCAGCACCAATCACACTGATCTTTGTGCGCATTGTAAAGCTCCTTTCTCCTTAGAAAAGCCCACCTCGTAAATCATTGAAATATTGCAATATGTCATCAGACGAACAAATCGCCTATTTACGCCAAACTGATAACTCCCGCCACCTCACCTGGTGCCTCTACGCTCTCTGCTTCCACCCAACCTCTGCCATCCGCTGCCAACACTGGCTTCAGAGAAGCAATACCAACCGCCAACATCTCTAAGTCCGGTTGCCGGGTCGTCAACTGCTGCATCCACAGCCCCGGGGCAATGAGCCAACGCAAAAGTTTATTCTTCGGGTGATCAGCACTAAGGCGAATCAGCTCGTAGGCAAAGCTGGAAACCACAGGAATTAACAACAACCGGGAGAGCAACCGCAACCACAATTGCGGAAAATGCAAAGGAGCAAAAACCAGGATAGAAACCAGCAAGACAAAGAGAAGAAAACTGGTGCCGCAGCGCACATGGGCCGTGCTGTACTTTTGCACCTCCTCCGGGACCAAAGGCGCACCGGCCTCATAGGCATTAATCGTTTTATGCTCCGCTCCGTGGTACATGAATACCCGACGGATATCTGGGGTCATTCCCACTGCCACAAGATAACCAAGGAACAGGAGCAAGCGAATAGCTCCTTCCAACAAACTGCTCGCCAAAACAGAAGGCCAAAACCGCTCTGTGTATTGGGCCACCGCCGAGGGAACCCAGAAAAAAATAGCCACTGCCAGGAAAAAGGAAACGGCCAACGTCGACCAAGCAACAGGGCCGCCGAACTTCACTTCCTTCTGATCCTTCTGACTCTCCTCCGCCAGTGCTACATCAGCGGAGTAGAAAAGTGCCTTAGTGCCTAAGCCCAACGCATCCCAGAGAATCACCAGGCCGCGCACAAAAGGCCACCTCGCCCACGGAGCCCGGTAGATAGCCGCCGGCAGCGGTTCAGTATGTATGATAATCTTGTTGTCAGGTGTCCGCACGGCCACAGCGACATGTGATTCTCCTCGCATCATCACCCCTTCAATGACCGCCTGACCACCATAATGAAATAACTTGCTATCCATACACCCCTCCACTGTGCTATAATGCGTAAATAAATTGTACCGTAGAGCACAATCATTGTCAATGAGATAGCTCAGCGATAAGGGCGGGGGAAACCTATGAAACGTATCCAGATACATTTGCAACAGATGATAGCTACCAGCAGCCGATTGGCTCGCCGCTACGCTATCCCCGTGTCTATTTGCCTCATCGTGCTCTCGCTAATCGCTCTCCTCAGCACAATGTTGTTTCGATATCAATTAAAACAACGCCTGCAACCGGCCGGCGAAACCATCGCCAAATATACCTGGATCCCCCCGACCATCATTTCCTTGCCATCGACTGCTACGCCGACAGGTGACACGGCCAAGGTCAAGGTAGAGAGTTCGGCAAAGACATCACTCTTAGTCCCATTCGTTTACGGCGTCATCGGCGCTTACCAGGCAAATACCACTAACGTGCACATGGAGGACATTTACGCCCTTTGGAGCGGCCAATCTCCCCAGGCACCCTTACCTTTTTACAAAGAAGTTTATCTCTCTCCTGAAGTAAAAGCTGACCTGCAACGGCTCTGGCATACTCCTCCTAACGACAAGCACATTCACATTGTCACCAGCAGTGAAGTACTGGCCAAAGTCCAAGCGGAGAAAAACAGCATCGGCATCTTACCACTAGACCAAGTTGTTGCTAGTACCCAACTCTTCACCGTGGATGGCCACGACCCTTTGCAGCCCGAGGATGCGGCTTTCTCCACCTATCCCTTAACCGTATATCACAATCAGGAAAAGGGTACCCATCTCAACATATCCGTTGACAAACTGACCTCCCTGACCATGAGTGGCGCCATGAACTTGTGGCCTGCAGCCGCCCGGCAGATGGCCAACAAAGACAGCCAAAAAGCTAAGGAGATCACAGCAAACTTAGAGGAAGGGATTCCATTCACCGGCGCAGACTTCGTTGTGCTCCACAACAGCGTACCCCTTGATCCGCACTGCACCATGGGAGCCGTAAAGAGGCCAGAGACACCGTCACAACGGCAATGTGCCCTCCCCCCTGACTACTGTCGAGCTTTGGCAGCACTCTCCCCGACCGCTATCAACATCAACGGAGCCTACAGCTTAGACTTAGGGATGGGTGGATTACTTTACACCATCAACTACTATAGGCAGTCAGGATGGAAGAGTTTCGGTGGTGGCCGGAACATCGAGGAGGCAGAGACACCTTTGCTACTGAGCAAGCACGGAAACCAGATTGCCCTCTTTGCGATCAACGCGGCACCGGCAGCAGCCAAAATGGCTGCCTCACCAGGGCGTGGCGGCATAGCACCAGTGGATATGCAACGACTGGCCCGGCAGATCCAGCAACTGCGCCGACAGGCAGTGCCGCCCACTATTATCATCGCCGTGCATGGTACCACGACTAAGCAACCTATAGCCACTAAGAAACAAGTGGCCTTTTACCACCGCCTAAGCCAGCTCGGTGCTGACGTGGTCATTGGAGTGCAAGGAGATATCCCTCAAAACGGAGAAATCAATACCGCCGACCACCGGATCATCTTCTTTGGCCTGGGCAATCTGTTAGCCCCACCACCTCCCACCGGAAGTAAAAACCAGACTAACGATAGCCGGCGCAGTTGGGTAGTTACCTTTTACATTTACGACCACCACCTGTTGGCTTTTCGCCTCCACGCTACCATTCGGGATGCAAAGAAGGGCACGCTCTACTGGGCCCGCGGCTATGCGGACATTATCGATGTCCAGAAGGCCTACAAAAGCAAAGATCAGCCAGACGGACCAACGCTGTGGAAAAGCTTCGTCAAGGCTCTGATCACAACGCGACAATAGCCGATTCCAGGGGAAAGTAACCCAACAGTCGAACTTGCCCCGACTAAGCACGTATGCTAAAGTTGTAACACTTAATCCTTACTTCAACGACGGGGTGACAATACCAATGACGACAGCCGAAGTTGTCATCTGTGGCTCCGGCATCGCCGGCATTGCCACTGCTTATTATTTAGCAGTCCACCATAGCATCAAAGACGTTCTATTAGTGGACGAACGACCGCCTCTCACTTTCACCAGCGACAAATCCACCGAGTGCTACCGCAACTGGTGGCCCGGCCCCGGGGATGCAATGGTGCGCCTCATGAACCGTAGCATTGACATCATGGAGTGTTTAGCAGCCGAGAGCAGCAATCGCTTCCTGCTAAACCGACGCGGTTACCTCTTTGCCACAGCCGACCCCGAACGAATCCAAAGTTACCAAGAAGCAGGCGAACAAGCCGCCCGTTTGGGTGCCGGGGAACTGCGCCTCCATGAAACAGCAGTGGCCAGTTACCAACCATTCCCGGCAAACCCTGAGGATTTCGATTCCTACCCCACCGGCGCCGATCTCATCGTTAACAGGGAACTGATCCGCCGTCACTATCCCTACCTGGCGGAGAAAACAATCGCCATTTTACACGTACGCCGCGCCGGCTGGCTTAGCGCCCAGCAGTTGGGTATGTACATGTTAGAACAAGCGCTCCGGCACGGTGTGCGCTTCCAACGTGGTATCGTCACTGGTGTTGTCCAAAAGGGCAATAAAGTACAGAGAGTGCTAATTAAAGCGGCATCTCGCGATCTCGACATCGCCACACCAGTCTTCGTTGACGCCGCCGGTCCATATCTCAAGAGGGTAGGCGCCATATTAGGTGTCAACCTACCAGTCTTCACCGAGCTACACATGAAAGTCGCCTTGAATGACTACTTAGGCGTTGTGCCCCGGCAAGCTCCGTTACTCATCTGGGGTGACCCACAAAAGCTGCCCTGGTCGGCGGCAGAGAAACGAGAGTTCCGCCGGGAGGAAGAAAGCCGTTGGCTCTTAGAACAGTTTCCCAGCGGCGTGCACACCCGGCCAGAAGGTGGTCCCGGCAGCCAGATGATCCTCATCCTCTGGGATTACCACAATCAGGTCGTAGAACCGGAACCAGCACCAATGATGGATCCATTGTATCCGGAAATTGCCATCCGGGGGTTAGCAAAAATGCTCCCCGGCATGAAAGCATATTCCAACAAGATGCCACGGCCTATTTTAGACGGCGGCTACTACGTCAAAACGGTAGAAAATCGCCCACTCATCGGCCCATTGCCGACAAACGGTGCTTTTGTCATTGGAGCACTTTCCGGCTACGGCATCATGGCTTCCTGTGCCGCCGGGGAATTGCTGGCGACACACATTGCCGGCAATACATTGCCAGACTACGCTCCAGCGTTTACCCTAAGCCGCTACGAAGACCCGGCGTACCGCCATCTGTTGGCAAGCTGGTCGGAAACCTGGCAACTATGAAGGAGGCAGAATATGGCGGCCTCGTCCGGTGATTGGAAATCGTTGCCACAGTCATGGAACCTGCCTGCGCAGGTTGAATGCCAATCACCACAGGGTGATTTTGCAGACGTTGCCGTGACTTTTAGTCGCTGGGCTGGTAGTTACCGGGGTAGAACGTTTATAGAAATCCGCGTAATCTGTGGTTTATTTTCGAAGTAAATACGTTTTCAAGGAATAATCAGCGCCTTTTCAACGGGTAAATAGGCTGATGCTATTTACCCAGTCATTTTTAGAAGATGGAGTGAACACATGCCCCAGGATTGGTATAAAGATGCGATCTTATACGAGGTTTTCGTTCGGGCGCTTGCCGATAGCAATAGCGACGGCATCGGCGACCTTCCCGGCCTGACATCGAAGTTAGATTACCTTCAATGGCTCGGCATAGATGCAATCTGGATGCTACCGATTTTCCCATCGCCGCTGTTAGACGACGGCTACGACGTCAGCGATTACTTCGACGTTCATCCTGCCTACGGCACGTTAGACAATGTGCGCACGCTGATGAAAGAAGCACATCGCCGGGGCCTGCGCGTGCTCGTAGAATTAATCCCTAATCACACCTCCGATCAAAACTTTTGGTTCCAGGCCTCACGCGATCCCAATCACCCCCAACACGAAAAATATCGTGATTGGTACGTTTGGAGCGACACGGACCAGAAATACAAAGACGCCCGCATCATTTTCCTGGATTACGAGCTGTCCAACTGGACTTACGATCCCGTCCGGGGTGCATATTACTGGCACCGTTTCTTCCATCACCAACCTGACCTCAACTACGACAATCCAGAAGTGCAACGGGCCATGTTACGCGTCGTGCAGTTCTGGCTGGACCTGGGGGCGGATGGCCTGCGCGTGGATGCCACACCTTACCTTTACGAGCGGGAAGGCACCAACTGCGAAAACTTACCAGAAACCCACGCTTATCTCAAGCGGCTGCGCAAATTTGTGGATGCCTATGCGCCGGGCACAATGTTGCTCTCCGAAGCCAATCAATGGCCCGAGAACGTGCGCCCCTATTTCGGTGACGGCGACGAATTCCACATGAACTTCCACTTTCCATTGATGCCGCGCGTCTTCATGGCTCTGGCCAAAGCCGATCGCACGCCTATCCTGAAGATACTGGCCCGCACGCCGGCCTTGCCACATGGCTGCCAATGGGCTACTTTCCTGCGCAATCACGATGAACTGACTTTGGAAATGGTCACCGAGGAAGAGCGACAATTCATGTGGGATTTCTACGCGCCAGAGCCACGTATGCGGCTCAACCTGGGCATCCGCCGCCGGCTGGCTCCCTTGCTGGGGAATAACCGGGCCCGCATCGAACTGGCCAACTCGCTGCTCTTCACCCTGCCCGGGTCACCGGTGCTCTACTACGGCGACGAAATCGGCATGGGCGACAACATCTGGCTGGACGATCGCGATGGGGTACGTACACCGATGCAGTGGTCCAGTGGGCCTAATGCCGGTTTCTCCGCGGCCGACCCATCGGCCCTCTACGAACCGGTGATCGACGACGAAACCTACGGCTACCGGCATGTCAATGTTGAGACCCAGAGGGCCGACCCCGACTCCCTACTGAACCGGATGCGGCAGATGATCCATGTTCGCAAGGCACATTCCGTTTTTGGGCGGGGTGAAATCCGCTTCCTGGGACTCGCCAACCAAGCTATACTGGCTTACTTGCTTACATATGGCGACGAAATGGTCTTGGTCATCAATAACCTGTCACCAGAGCCCCAAACGGCCAAACTAGATCTCATGCCCCAGGCCGGCACCCAACCTGTCGATCTCTTCACGGGGGAGAAAATAGCGCCTGTAACTGTTGCACCCTACCAGTTGCCATTGGAAGGGTACAGCTATCGCTGGCTACGACTGTAAGCACAGCCGGCCAAATGCTGGCAAGCCGACCTGAAGGTGCCAACTGCCTGTCACATTCAAGACATTGTTTCGCAAGACAAGCACCTCACAACCGCCATGGGGTCTGCATTTGTGGCATGGTTCATTTCGAATCGAAACAATCTTGATAAATAGGGCCGGAAAGGCATAGAAAAGACTGAAGACAAGAGTTTTCCGTGTAATTCTGTGTTATTCCGTGGCTTAGTTAGCCGCGACGTCTCAGTGAATTCGTCAAGATGGGAAATAGCTCTTTTGAACCATGCTATATTTGTCTATTCAGCTAACGGTCATCTGGGTTCCATGTCTTCTCAATGTTACATCTCACCCGAAAAACCAATCTGTACCACCACAACAACCATCGAAAATCGCTAAATTTCCGAGAAATCCCAGAAAACCCCTTGACAAATAAATTTTTTGCGTTATAATAACATATGTGCATAGCATTCACATATGTGAGTCATTTTTCAACGCACTTGTTTCTGTCGTCTTATCGGTTTTTGTTTCAAGGCGCCCCTTTCCCTCTATACTCACAACCATGGAGCGCGACACTGAGAGGAGGTGATAAACCTTCAAGATAGACAAAGCAATCCGCCTGTGAGTCTTTTGGCCTTCTGTTGTATCTACCCAGGTTTCGTTTCGTACAATGTTGTATTATTCTCGAAGGAGCGTAAAATGAAGAAAAAAGGTCTTTGGGGTGAGTTTGTTGCGGAGCTTGTCGGCACATTTGTCCTGATTCTTTTCGGGGATGGTGTTGTAGCTAATGTGGGCTTGGCCCCCCGGCTTGCCTCTCCAGGCTATGACTGGAACACAATAGCACTGGGGTGGGGTTTTGCCGTGGCTGTAGCCGTATACGTTGCTGGTGGTGTAACTGGCGCTCACATTAACCCCGCAGTGACTTTTGCAGTAGCCGTGAAACGCGGTTTTCCGTGGGCCAAGGTTATTCCATATTGGGTCGCTCAGATCATCGGCGCCTTCTTAGGCGCTCTTAGCGTGTACTTAGTGTACATGGATGGCTTGATTAAAGCTGGAATGCCCAATGTTTGGTGCACCGGGCCCGGCTCCATTTTCACCCAGGCTTTCTGGGGCAGTGCAAAAGGCGCAGCAGCGGTGGGAACATATTCCATAACTAATGCAACTATCGCTGAGATCTTCGGCACTGCCATGCTAATATGGGGTGTGTTGGCTGTCTTAGATCAAAAGAACGTAGCAGTGGGAGCGAATCTCTGGCCACTTTTAATCGGCTTTGTTGTAATGGCTATTGGCCTTTCTCTCGGTGGCCCCAGTGGATACGCGATCAACCCTGCCCGTGACTTTGGGCCTCGTGTTTTCGGTGTTCTGGCAGGCACAAAAGGACTCTTCAATGGATGGTATTGGCTAGTAGCACCAATCATAGGGCCACTGATCGGTGGTGCGTTGGGAGCTCTAACCTATGATTGGTTCATTACTCCTTTCCTGCCTGAGAAGGAAGGCTAAGATCCCAACAGCTTTTCAAAGTTAGCTACTCTGACTTTTGAGAATGAGTCAGAATACATTCAGGGAAGGAAGGATAAGGGAAAATTCCATGCCTCCCTTCCCTCAGGTTAGTTAAGGGTAAGCCTGAAGGAGGCAAAACCAATTATGAAAAAGCTTATCAATAAACCTGAAGATGTAGTGAAAGAGGAACTGGAGGGCATGGCTCTGGCCTACCCGGATCTCATCAAAATTCACTTGGACCCAGACTTCGACTACCGTGCCGATGCTCCAGTTAAAGGCAAGGTAGCCCTTATCTCCGGTGGTGGGAGCGGCCATGAGCCTATGCATGGCGGCCTGGTAGGGCATGGCATGTTGGATGCTGCTTGTCCAGGAGCCGTTTTCACTTCGCCCACCCCAGACCAGATGCTGGAAGCAGCCAAGATGGTTAACAGCGGTAAAGGGGTGCTGTACATTATTAAGAACTACACCGGCGATGTCATGAACTTTCAGATGGCCGCCGACATGGCCCGCGATGAAGGCATTGACGTTGACACCATCATAATTGACGATGACGTAGCCGTGAAGGACAGCCTTTACACTGCAGGTCGGCGCGGTGTTGGAACAACAGTGCTCGCCGAGCACATCCTGGGGGCCGCAGCCGAAAAAGGATACACCTTGCAGGAACTAGCTGCTTTGGGCCGCAAGGTAAACATCAACGGTCGCAGCATGGGGATGGCTCTCACCTCTTGCACCGTCCCCGCCGCGGGCAAACCTACTTTTGAGCTCGGAGAGGACGAGATGGAAGTCGGTATCGGCATCCATGGCGAGCCCGGTAGGAAGCGCATGAAGATCATGACTGCCGACGAAATCACCGAGATTTTGGCCACTTCAATCATTGATGATGGGCCTTACACACGAACCCTTGCCCAGTGGGACAAAGACAAGGGAGATTGGGTAGACGTAGAGGTAACAGACCCACCATTCAAGAAGGGTGACGAGGTCCTGGCATTCGTTAACAGCATGGGAGGGACTCCAGACATAGAGCTCCCCATTATCTATCGTAAACTGCACGAGATTTGCGAGAAAAAGGGGTTGAAAATCGTCCGTAACCTCATGGGCCGTTACATCACTTCATTAGAGATGCAAGGCTGCTCTATTACCTTGCTCAAAATGGATGATGAGTTGAAGGAACTATGGGATGCTCCGGTCCACACACCCGGCATGCGATGGGGAATGTAATCTGCTGCGGGTCGTTCTTTTTGTAAAGAAAGGCCCGCACCATAAAATTGAAAGTGGAGGAAGTGGAGGCGTGTCTTGTCTGAAAATGAAACGACTATAACTAAAGATGACATCGTTGAGTGGCTCAAAGCCACGGCTGCTGTACTTGAGGAGAACGCCCACTATCTCTCAGAGTTAGACGCTCCCATTGGGGATGCAGATCATGGTATCAACATGAACCGTGGTTTCAAAAAAGTGATGAGCAAGCTGCCCAATGTCGAGGACAAAGATATTGGAACAATTCTCAGGACAACGGGAATGGCTCTTATCTCCAGTGTTGGAGGGGCAGGAGGGCCTTTGTATGGCACCCTTTATCTGGAGGCTGGTAAGGCTGTCAGAGGGAAGACAGAGTTATCTGCCAATGATCTGGTTAACCTAATTGAAGCCAGTCTGAAAGGGATTGTAAAGTTGGGAAAAGCCAACATTGGCGACAAAACAATGGTTGACGCCATCACTCCCGCTGTAGAAGCTCTGAGACAATCAGTGAACAATGGCAATAGCCTTATAGAAGCACTTCACTCTATGACAGATGCTGCTCAAAAAGGAATGAAAGATACCATTCCAATGTTGGCCAAGAAAGGTCGTGCCAGTTACTTGGGAGAACGCAGCATAGGTCATCAAGACCCCGGAGCAACTTCATCTTACCTTGTATTGAAGACATTGTCGGAGACGATAGAGTCCAGGCACGCATCCAAGTAAGACCTGTGCCTTCGTAAAGGCCAAGTCGCTGACCGTTCCTGCAATAATAAGACATAAGCGGCGGCCAAGAGCACAGACGTGCAGTTGTTGGTTATTGTGTGTATCGTTTTGGTCAAACAACAAGGAGGTGTTTGATTATGGCAACGAAAAAGTACGTTGGTGCGGTTGACCAAGGAACAACCAGCACTAGATTCATGATCTTCGATCATTCCGGGAAAGTAATTGGAGTCCATCAGTTAGAGCATGAACAGATTTACCCGCAGCCTGGTTGGGTTGAACACGACCCAATGGAGATTTGGGAAAGAACCCAACAAGTTATCAAGGGGGCACTGGAAAAATCCAAGGTGGATCCTTCCGAGTTGGCAGCTATTGGCTCAACTAACCAAAGGGAAACTACGGTTGTCTGGAACAAGAAGACCGGCAAGCCATATTACAATGCCATCGTATGGCAAGATACACGCACAGATAAGATCTGCAATGAGCTTGCCAAGGATGGAGGCCAGGATCGCTTCCGCTCCAAGGTAGGCTTGCCCTTGGCTACGTATTTCTCCGGCCCCAAGATCAAATGGATGTTAGAAAACGTGCCCGGTGTTCGGGAAGCTGCTGAGAAGGGAGAAGCTATTTTCGGCAACATTGACACTTGGGAAATTTGGTGGCTGACCGGCGGGCCTAACGGCGGAGCACATGTGACAGACGTGACCAATGCCAGCCGAACCATGCTCATGAACTTGAAAACCTTGAACTGGGACGATGAAATCCTGAAGATCATGGGGATTCCGCGCCAGATGCTACCGGAAATTCGCCCTTCCAGCGATCCGAAAATATACGGCTACACACCTAAATATGGGCCCTTCGGCATGAAGATCCCCGTAGCCGGAGATCTGGGAGATCAGCAGGGAGCGTTGGTAGGCCAGACCTGCTACAGCGTCGGCGAGGCAAAGAATACCTACGGCACCGGCTGCTTCATGCTTTTGAACACCGGAACTGAGCCAGTAGCCAGCAAGAGCGGTCTTCTAACAACCCTGGCATACAAGTTCGGCGATGAACCTGCCCACTACGCACTGGAGGGTTCTATCGCCATCACCGGCGCTTTGGTACAGTGGCTGCGAGACAACCTGAACATGATCTCCAAATCAGCCGAAATTGAGGATCTAGCCAAAAAGGTGGAGGATAACGGAGGTATCTATTTCGTACCTGCGTTCTCCGGCTTGTTTGCTCCTTATTGGCGTTCCGATGCTCGAGGCGTTATTGTCGGTCTAACCCGCTACATCAACAAAGGCCACATCGGGAGGGCCGCTTTGGAAGCTACGGCTTTCCAGACCCGTGAGGTTCTGGACGCCATGAAGAAGGATTCTGGCGTGGAGTTAAAGGCCCTGAAGGTGGACGGTGGCATGGTTTACAACAATCTCCTAATGCAGTTCCAGGCCGACATCCTCGGCGTCCCAGTTGTTCGTCCGATGGTTGCTGAGACTACTGCCTTGGGCTCCGCCTATGCTGCAGGCTTGGCCGTCGGCTTCTGGAACAACCTTGATGATATGAGAACCAACTGGCAGATTGACAAGACCTGGAAGCCAGAGATGAAGGAGGAGGACAGGAAGCGCCTGTATAAAGGGTGGCTGAAGGCAGTCGAGCGCACTTTCAACTGGGTTGAATAAACCAGTTTGGGTAGTTCAAGCTCCACTTAGTAACGACAAAAGAAATCTCCGCTTTCTGAACCCCGAAGGAAAGGGAGGACCTGTCATCCGAAACTGCCTTTCCCTTGGAAGCATGAGTTGGCATTGCGCTTCTAAACAGATAAAGAGATCCTGTTAGGAACTTGTGCTGGCTTCTAGAGTAGTAAAAGGGCGGGGAAAGTCCCCGCCCTTTATTTAGTTCAGGTCAGTACCTTATCAGTGAAATTCTTGTCCACGATGCGAGAAAATGAGCCACAGATTACACAGATAGACAAAGTCAATAATCAGTGTAATCTGTGCAAATCTGTGGTTGCCTTTCTGTTCCACCGGCCCGGCAAGGTTAGGACTTTACCGGTGAAACTCTTGTCCACGGTGCAAGAAAATGAACCACGTATTACACCAATCTGCGACGTGAAGTTAGAAAGCATCTTGTTGTAGACACAAAATCGGATTTTAGGAGGGGAATATAATGGGAAAGCCCCACGTAGTTATCATTGGCGGGGGAGCAACGGGGGCAGCTTTAGCGCATGACTTAACATTGCGAGGCGTAAGGGTCACGGTAGTTGAACGAGGCGAAGTAACCTCAGGCACGACCGGGCGTCATCATGGGCTACTTCACAGCGGTGCCCGCTATGCAGTCAAAGACCAAGAATCTGCCAAAGAATGCATCCAAGAGAACATGATCCTGCGCAAGATTGCTCCCGATACTTTCGAGCTGAACAATGGCCTCTTTGTCGCTATCACCGAAGAGGATATGGCTTACCACTCCGCTTTCATAGATGGCCTTGAAACATGCGGTATCCCTTACAAAGAGATTACCCCAAAAGAAGCCTTGCAGCGCGAACCCAACCTCAATCCTGCAGTAAAAGCAGTGGTAGAAGTCCCAGATGGCACAATGGACGCTATGCGCCTTCCTCTGCGATTTTTTGCCACTGCCCAAAGTAATGGAGCTATCATCAAGACTTACACCGAAGCAATGGAGCTTTTGATGTCGGGGAAGACAATCACAGGCGTCCGCGTCCGCGATCATGTAACCGAAAAGGATTACGACATAGGCGCCGACATCGTGATCAATGCCAGTGGAGCCTGGTCCGATAAAATCGCCGCTATGGCCGGTGTCCATGTCCCTCTGCAGCCATCTCCCGGCGTGTTAGTAGCCGTCTACGGGCGCTGGAACAATATGGTGCTCAACCGTATGCACCGCTCCGGCGACGGAGACATCATCCTGCCCCAGCGCACCCTTTCTGTCATAGGCACCAGTTCCTGGGTTGTGAAGGATCCAGACCAGTTAGAGATGAAGAAAGAGCATATCCAACTCATGTACAAGATGGGGTCGGTCCTGGTTCCCGGCGTCAAACATGCCAAAATGAGAGCCGCGTGGGCTGCTGCAAGACCGCTGATCGGTTCCGAAGGAGAGGCCTCTACCGGCCGAGAGCTGAGCCGCACTTTCAAATGCTTCGATCACGCAGACCATGGAGGCGTGGAGGGATTCGTCACCATTGCAGGAGGAAAAGCGACCACGGCCAGAGGTATGGCTGAGGTCACAACTGACATAGTAATGAAGAAACTAAGAATGAATGTGCCTTGCCGAACCAGAGACGTAGTTTTACTTCCCCACACAGCTTACTACCGGCGGAGGATGTGAAAATGGCTGAGATTACATTCAAGATTTTCCGCTATAAGCCGGGGGTTATAGATTCTCCCCGTTACGATACGTTCAAAGTAGATGTCGAGGATTACATGACAGTGCTGGATGTCTTGGAGAAACTGCGTCTGGACGATCCGACCCTTACCTACCGCCATTCGTGCCATCATGGATCCTGCGGCACCTGCGGAATGTTGGTGAATGGGAAAGAAGTGCTGGCATGTGTCACTAACGTTATGGAACTCGGTACCCCTGTGGTAACCGTGGAGCCACTGAAAAATGCCCCCCTCATCAGCGATCTTGTGGTAGACATGGTGCCGTTCTTCGAAAAATATGGCCCTGTGGAGATGCCATTAATACGAGAGAGCGAGTACCTACCGGAAGGCAAGCCTTCAGAAGAGGTGGGCACATACACCAGGCTGGAAAGCTGTCTGGAATGTGGTTTGTGCCTCTCTGCTTGCCCGATGGTCGCCACCGATCCGGACTACATGGGGCCGGCGGCTCTGGCCGCGGCCGCCAGGGTTGTGCAGGAACCCAGGGGACAGGATGCACCTGCCATTTTGAAGATGGTGGACAACGAACAGGGCTGCTGGCGTTGCCATTCGGCAATGGAGTGCAGCGAGGTGTGTCCGAACGATGTCGATCCAGGCGGCATGATCATGTATCTGCGCCAAAAACTAATTTCCAGAAAACTAAAAGGCCATTACTAAAGGGGAGGATGCTATGTTAGCAGAGGAATACAAAAGGCCAGAACCTCTGTGGCCTAAGAAAAGACTGGGAGAATGGTTTAGTATAGCAAAGAAGGGAGCCGGAGGCTGGGCATTTCTCCTACACCGGCTCACAGGAATTCTCTTAGTTCTGTACCTTTTTTTGCATTTCTATGTACTGAGCACACTATCCCGGGGGGCCAATGCCTATGACAACCTCACAGTGCTCATGGAGAGTCCCTTCCTGTTGTTGTTAGAATTGGGATTAGTCGCTGTCATCGTCTACCACGGGCTGAACGGGATCCGGTTGATGTTGCTAACACTTAATGTGGGCGTCAAACAACAAAAAGAGATGTTTTGGGTCGTGATGGCGATCACTATTCTAACAACGATTATCGCAGCACTGTTCATGTTCTGAGGAGAGAAGAGAAATGGCACAACGAGGAAGTCTCGCTTGGCTTTGGCAAGCCTTCACCGGGTTATTGCTGGTCATCTTGTTGACCTTGCACATGATTGCTAACCACTTCATGGCCAATGGCCTTCTAACCTACGAGGGTATTATCCAACACCTCTCCAATCCGGTTGTTCTGGTACTAGAAATCCTCTTTCTGACATCAGTAATATTCCACGCCATGTCCGGGATCAGAGCATTAATATTAGATTGGGGTGTATCCAAAAGCGTTGATAATACGGTGACCCGAGTGCTGGTTGTGATAGGGGTACTCATGCTTGCGTATGGTGTCTGGTTATTCACGGTCATTCTGTAGAATACCGTCTCGAAACCTATAGATTCAACAAAGCTTTATGGTTAATTATGCATATGCTGAAAAGGAGATGTCATTGGGGCAAAAAAGTAAAAAGACCAAAAACACTAAGTTTGTCGAGCAATCAGCGGAGCCTGCAAAGGAATTAGATCCGTTGATAAGCCGGCGTACGGGAATTATCGTGATGATACTATTAAGCGTAGGCGTAGCCATTCTGTTGTGGCTCTCTGCGCCGGAAGGGGTCGGATGGGCATCACACCTTGCAATTACCACCGTCATAGTGCTCAGCATATGGTTGGCATTTGCCTTTATCTATACCATCAGCAGGTGGCTGCGCCAAAGATGAGTCGGTGGGAGGAGAAAGCCCAACAGTTCCAAGGTAATCTAAGAGCCTTTGCCCGCAGACACGGCTTGGAGGAGTGGGAAGCGTGGTTTGCTCCATACGATGATGAAGTATACCGGTTTGTATTGGAACGACTGCACCCAACGGATGTAGTACTGGATATTGGGGCAGGGGATTTCCGGTTAGCAGAGGCTGCTGCGAAACTGGTGAAGCGCGTGTATGCCATTGAGGTCTTCCCCGGGCTAGTGGCAGACTTCCTGAGCAGCAAAGGAATGGCGATGCCACAGAATTTGCATGTCATTTGTGCTAATGCTCTGGATTTCCCGTTTCCGGCAGACGTTACTGTAGGTATTCTTTTGATGCGTCATTGTCAGCACTTTTCGGCATACTTCCAGAAACTCAAAGTTGTAGGAGCGCAGAGTTTATTTACTAACGCCCGCTGGAAAATGGGTATTGAAGAGATAGACCTCAAGCTAAAAAGGGTCAATTTTGACAATGCCCCTAGCGGATGGTATGCTTGCGAGTGCGGTGCCATTGGCTTCAAGGGTGTATCTGCAGAAGACATTAGTGTTACCGAGAAAGTACACGAAGTGAAAAATTGTCCTCAATGTATCCGTGAGGAAGGAGTCATCGTAACATGGTAGGCATCGTAATTGTATCTCATAGCGCAAAAGTTGCCGTTGGCGTCAAAGAAATGGCGGAACAGATGAGCCAGGGGCGCGTTACTATTGCTGCTGCTGGCGGCGTGGATGACGAGACCATGGGGACCAATGCCGAACGCATTTTTGCTGCCTTGCAAGAAGCATATTCTCCCGACGGCGTGTTGATGTTGATGGATCTGGGTAGCGCAGTCATGAGTACCCAGATGGCTATTGAGATGATGAGTGAGGGACAACAAAAACATATCAAAATGAGCGAAGCGCCGTTAGTTGAGGGAGCTATCGTGGCAGCAGTGGAGTCATCCCTTGGCCGGAACTTAGAGGAAGTCAATAGAGCAGCCGAAGCGGCCAGCAAGATGAGAAAAATATTATGAAGACAGAGACAATAGAACTCCTTTCAACAACGTTGAAAATTAGCAATCCTGTTGGCTTACACGCCAGGCCCGCTGCACTTTTTGTGCAGACAGCAGCTCAGTTCGAGGCAAACATTAGAATTCGTAATATAACTCGTGATACGCCTTTTGTAGACGCGAAAAGCATCCTTGGAATTATGGGCATCGGCGTGAAGCAAGGACATGAAGTAGAGATAGAAGCGTCAGGTGAGGATGGAGAAGAGGCCATCAAGGCCCTTACCGAGCTAATTGATAATAATTTTGGGGAGTAGCTTTCCTTTGCCCAATTTTTGGTCACTGCCTTGGAAAATAGGACACAGACATTTGCAGGTGTAACACCGATGCACGCAGATTGCCGCTGATCCGCAAATAGGCTTATCGTAACCGCCACATCACGGATCAAGCAAAATGCCATGCGCCTGATCCGTGATCAGACGTCAGAATGTCTGTTTTCACCGTTATGTAGTGTTAAGCTCAGTGTTCATCTGTATTAATCTGTGTCCTGTTCTCAGAGGAGTTATCATGAGCCTGTGGCACACCACAGCGGATGAAAACGCCCCCTATCCCCCAACTTTGGGGGGAGCAACACACCCCCAGAATTGGGGGGCGGGGGGCTATTTTCA
>WFQT01000491.1 GCA_015486895.1 Anaerolineae bacterium | reverse complement strand
GAAAGCGTTGGCGAAACCGGCCATGGCGTCTTTCATGGTGGCAGCATTGGCCGTGACTTCGTTGCCGGCGGCGTTGATCATAGCAGCGAAAGTGATCTTGTTCGCTTTGGCATACGCCAGCTCGACGTAGCCGATGGAATAGGGAGTGGACTGGACGGCCTGGGCGACGCCGGGGTTGCCTTTACCACCCACACCCTGGCCAATTTTGTCCGCCGGCCATTCCACCGCTTTGCCGATGCCAACCTGTTTTTTCCAAACGTCGTTGACCGCACCCAAGTAGCTGGTGAAGATCTCCGTGGTACCGGAACCGTCGGAACGGTGGGCAACGACAATGGGCTTATTGGGCAAGGTAACGCCTGTATTTAGCTTGGCGATGGCAGGATCGTTCCAATTTGTGATTTTAGCCATGTAAATGCTCGCCAAAGTCGGGCCGTCGATGACCAGCTTGTCCACACCGGGCACGTTGAAGATCGGCACCACAGCGCCGGCCAACATGGGCAACATCTGCAAGTCCGACATTTTTTGGTACTGCGATTCATTGAGGGGGGAGTCAGAGCCGGCGAAATCGACGGTACCGTCCAAAATCGCTTTTTGACCACCGCCGGAGCCAATGCCCTGGTAATTCAAGGTAACCTGTGGCTGCACGGACTTGTACATCTGAATCCATTCCGTGTACACCGGCAGCGGGAAGGTCGCACCCGCACCATTCAAGATAACTGCCTTGCCAGAAGGCTTGCCAGCCTGTGTTGACTTGGTAGATGTAGGCGTCGCTTTGGTCTCGGATTGGCAAGCCGTGAGTAGTAACGCCGCGAGTAGTAACAGTGACCCGACTAACGAAACGAACTTCTTCCCTGCGGAATGCATGCTTTCCTCCATCTTATGATGTGACTTTGTGCTATCAGCACAGGAGAAGTATATCACGACTGGGTTAACGTAGAGTTAACACGATTTAAGATAATGTTATCGTTATGTTAGCAAATCGTTAACGAAGGGGCAAAGTTACGTGGAATGTGGCACCGTGGCCTTCAATGCTTTCGGCCCAGATGCGCCCATTATGGGCCAGGACGATATGCTTAGCTATGGCTAACCCCAAGCCTGTGCTGTTACTTGCGGAACGGGCGGAATCTATTTTATAGAAACGTTCGAAAATGCGGGGTAACGTCTCGGCAGGGATTCCCACGCCAGTGTCCGTTACGGAAAAGTCTATTTCTTCTTTCTTTGGGGCTACGCGCACCGTAATGGTGCCTCCGGGAGGGGTGAATTTGATGGCGTTGTGGATCAAGTTGATTAAGACTTGTTGCATACGCTGGACGTCGGCCGAGACGGAAGGGGTTGCGGCGGCAATGTCTAAGAAAAGTTGTAGGCCGGCTCGTTCCGCTAAAGGGCGTAAGCGCTTTACTGCCGGAACAACGATCCTATCTACTTGTGTTGTCGCGAAGTGCATGGGCATATTGCCAGATTCCATGCGGGAAAGAGCTAACAAGTCTTCTACTAAATGGCTTAAAGCATCCACCTCGGTTTCAATGCTATGGAGGAAACGATTGGCAGCGGGCGGGTCCTCTAAAGCACCTCCTTGTAAGGTCTCGACTAAAGCCTTTAGCGAGGCTAAAGGGGTGCGCAATTCGTGGGAGAGGTTGCTGATAAAATCACGGCGCACTGTTTCTAAACGGTGTATGCGGGTTAGATCTTTCATGAGAACCAGACAGCTCCCCGGAGAAGCGCCCCGCAGGGGCGTGACTACCAATTGCAAAAAAGAGCCTCGGCTGCCCAGTTCCACGGTTTCCATTTGTTCCTTGTTGTTTTCCCGGCAACGCTGCCAAGGGTTTACTAAGCGGTGGTCCCGCGCTATTAGCACAAAGCTTTTCCCCGCGGCTTGCTCTTGGGGAAAATGTAACATGCGAGAGGCTGCAAAATTGATAAGACGGACTTCTCCCCAACTGCCGGTTACTACGACGCCATCCGGCATATAGCGGAGCACGGTTTGCAGCGTACTTCGCTGTGCTGACAGGATCTGTAGTTTGTTTTGGATGGTAGTGGCCATATCGTTGAAAGCGGTGGCTAGTTGGCCAATTTCATTGTGCGAGCTGAGTCGCAGCCGGCCGTCCATGTCCCCGGCAGTCATCCGTTTTGCCAGGTAAGCTAAGGATTGCAACGGCAAGGTGATTCCTGTAGATAGAGCGCCGGCCATCACGCCGGCGATAAGCGCTATCACTATTGTTGTTAGGAGTACCACTCGTCGCAACCGGGTCACCAGCGCTTTTAGTGGGCTTAATGGTTTGGCGAGACGCACCAGCTCTTGCTGTCCGTTTCGTCGTACGGCCACGATAACAACCAGCTTGTCAATGCCGTCGTTGGTGTTGGACAACGTGAAAACAGCCTTGTTGGTTTTCTGCGCTTGCTGATATGCCGGGCCCGTTGCCCGTTCTTTCAGGGGCGGGTTTTCGGAGTCGGCGATAAGTGTCCCATCAACTGCAAAAAGGGTCAGCCGGCCACCCAGTAGAGCAGCCTGTCGGCGCACCGCTGTCTCCAGCTCAGAGCTGGCAGGGCCTCCTTCCCACGGGGGCAACAATTCGCCCACGCTTTGGGCCTCGGCAACAGCAACCTGCTGGAAGTTGTCTAACTGTAATTGGTAGATGGTGGCCGGCAAGTAGAGGAGCAGAACGGTGCCTACAAGCAACGTTAGCAACGTCGCTGCTAAGGCAAAGCGCCTGCGTAGGCTGCGGAACATGGTCCTATCCTTCGAAGCGGTAGCCGATACCGCGCACGGTGATGATGCGGGTGGGCTTAGTAGGATCCGGCTCGATTTTCTCTCGTAGCCAGCGAATGTGCACATCGACGGTGCGGCTGCCACCATCGAAATTCCACCCCCAAACCTCCTCCAAGATCCTATCTCTGGAAAGGGCCACACCGCGATGGTGGGCCAAGAATAGCAGCAAGTTGAATTCCTTTGGCTTTAGCGTTAAAGGCTTGTTGTTTTGGAATACTTGATGCCGCTTCGTGTCAATAATTAGGTCGCCAAGGTGTATTTCCTCGGTAGCATCCTTCGTTTCTGCCATCTGTCCCTGTATTCGTGCCAGGTATGAACGGCGTAGCAGCGCTTTTACCCGGGCCAGTAGCTCTCGCATGCTAAATGGCTTGGTCATGTAATCATCCGCACCCCATTCCAAGCCGCGGATTTTATCCTCATCTGCATCCTTGGCTGTGAGTATCAAAATAGGGACGTCTATATCGTCTTCGCGTAAAATGCGGGAAATGGAGAGTCCGTCTAACTGCGGTAGCATCAAGTCTAAGATAATGAGGTGCGGTGTTTCTTGGCGGGCTAAGGAAAGGCCGGTCACTCCATCGGCAGCGGTTAAGACGGTATAGCCCTCGCGTTCTAAGTTGTATTGGAGGGTTCCCTGGAGGACGGTATTGTCTTCGATGACGAGGATTTTTTCATTCACAGTTGTAATCCCTATGGAATTGCTCCCTTGAAAGTAGCCCCCCGGCCCCCAATTCTGGGAGCGTATCGCTTAGCCGTAGGGCAGGTTGGCTGCGATGTAGCCCCAGGTCCCAGCGAGGACGTGATTCGCACCTATTTGCATAATCTCTCTCCGACCTGACAGAGCAGCCTACCTGCCGTCTCCTTTTTTATTCAGTATATCGACTGCCTACCTGATTGTCAGGCTTTCTTAAGTATACCACTGGGCTATATGTTTCACCACCAAGGAAGTGGCCTGATCGCTCACCTTTTGAGAGTTCAGAAACACTACCCCGATGCCCAATTTCTTTAACTCGTCGGGAAGGAAAAACCGCAGGCCCAGACCTCTTGTTGGGCAATCCACATCCAGTACCAGATGCGTGGGGGCCAGCGCTAACGGCTGATGACTGGTTGCCAATCCGGGTTATTCGTGAGAGATTTATTCGGAGTAGTTACCAATCGCTTCACCACCATGCATCTTTGGCCTTTGAAATTGCACGCCGGATCGCCTTTTGTCAACTTTCCCCTTTATCAGTATAATGAATTGGAGTCTGGCGAAAATGACGTTTTAGGCTCGATCACGCTATCTTAACCACAGATTGCAGGGATCAACACGGATTTTTCTTGCTTTTCGACCCAAATCTGTGCAATTCTGCGTTTTTCTGTGGCTAAAATAGGCATGGTTCATTTCAAAGCGAATCGATCTTTACAAATAGGGCAGAAAAAAGCCACAGAACAGCACGGAAAGACACGGAAAAGGCTGAATACAGAGGACATTCAGTGAAATTCCGTGTTATTCTGTGGCTTGGCTCGCTCCGAAGTTCAGAAGATTTGTAAAGATGTGAAAAGGCTCTTTTGAACCACGCCCTAAAATAAAAACGCCAGAGT
>WFQT01000490.1 GCA_015486895.1 Anaerolineae bacterium | reverse complement strand
CCCCGCAAGATGTATCAGGTGCGGGAGATGTGAGGAGGCCTGCCCCACCGGAGCCATGAAGCTCACTTTGGAATTTGAGCTTGCAACGCCAAATAAAGAGGACCTGGTTGAAGTTGTGGAGCATCATCTAACAAAGTGCAAAAAGTGCGGTAAGTACACTGAGTTTACCGAACGGCAGGTGGAGAAAGCATTCCAGATCTTGCCTGAAGAGATAATAAAGGCAAATGGTCTTGAGGAGAAAATGCAGTTGTGCCGAGATTGCAGAATGGAAGAAAGTGTAAAAGCTCTGGCAGCACAAGGACATGTCATCGGTGATCCGTTGCTCTTACCCCCAGAGCACGCAAAGGGAGGGAAAGAATAATGGGAAAACCAGCACTTAAGTCAGTTTGGGTCTTCCATGTTGACAGTGGAAGCTGCAATGGCTGTGATATTGAAGTACTGGATATGCTCACTCCATACTATGACCCAGAGCGTTTTGGTATCAAGCTCGTTGGCACCCCCCGGCACGCCGATGCCTTGCTTGTCACCGGTGCAATGACCAGACAATGTCGCTATGCCGTGAAAAAGGTCTACGAAGCTATGCCTCCTAAACCAAGGATAGTCATCGCAGTCGGGACATGTGCCAGCAGCGGCGGCATCTTCTATGACGGGTATCCGATCTATAGGAGCAAGGATCGCTTTGGGAGAGATAGATTGAGGAGCGGAGGCGTTGAGGAGGTATTGCCTGTTGATATGTATATCCCCGGCTGTCCCCCGAGTCCTGAGGCAATACTCTTTGGAATAGCTCAACTTCTAGGGGTAAAAGAGAATAAAATGAAGGGAGAGCATTACACAGACAAAGAGACAGAATTCAAGCTCCTTCAATATCCCATAGAAGAACGTATCAGGCTGAGCTTGCGGGAGTCCCTGAAGAAAGTTATTGGCTACTTTGACAGGGAAAGGGTTCTGGAAGATTTCATGGAAATAGCGGGGAAAGCAAATAGGGCCGAAAATCCCAAAGAGAAACTTCATGCCCTGGTTACAGGCTACTTCCTTAAAGAGAAAGATTCCCGCCTGAAGTTTTCGATGAAGTTTTTAGAGAACGAGTACTGGAGGCTAAAGGATGCCTACGAAGAGAGGCACGTGGCGCTTACTGAAACTCATGTACCGTAACCCTCCCTATGTGTCCCAATCTCTAGGACACTTTGCAGGTGACATGGCTATATTGGAGGAAATTGGAGAGCTTAGCGAGGAAGCGGTAGAGGTAATCAGGGAGAGCCTGGAAACAGAAAAAACCGAGATAGACCTGACTTTCCCTGATCTGTCCCTTATTGCAATCGATCGGCTCCCGGAAAAGGATAAAGAGCTCCTTCTCAACTCTGCTAAAGAGCTAGAGGGCGATGCGAAACTCAAGATACTGAGATTGAGGTAACATGTGTAACAGCCAAGAAGAGAAGACTGCTTTAGTCAGGCACCTTAAGGAATACTATGGCGATAACCTCCTTTCCGTGATTTTCTACGGAGCCCATCTTAAGGGGATACTTGACGAAATTGATGTGTTCGTGATTATCGAGAAACCCACTGACCTTGTGAAGCTTAACAGGCTAGCAGATTTCATCGAAGACATTAAAGAGCCAATCGAGAGAAAGTACGGATGCCCGGTAGCTTTCGAGCTTTACATAAAGGAAGATGCCGACAGTTTTCATGCCGTTTATCTTGACATAGCGAGGGCTTATGAGATCGCCTATGACAAAGGCAACTACTTCGCTAATCTCCTCAGCAAGATGACCGATCCGGAGGTTTCAATGCATTATGTGCAGTACCTGACAACAATTGAGATAATAGAGAGTTGAGGCGCTGTGTATTGTGGGAAGGAAAGAAAGGGAAAGTCGCATCATAGACAATTCCTCACCTTTCTGCACTCTTTTGAACAATTTATGGCTTATGGCTATCCCCACATTTGTGGGGAGGAGAATATCCCAATTGGAATTGCGTCCATGGAAGCTGCCAAGCCTGCCTTCGCAGGCTACTTTCAGTCGCCAGAAGGTAATGCGGCATTCTGGTAGGTGCAGTCTTCAACTACCGCGCCCTCCGATAGTCTGAGGAAAACCTAATTTATTATGCGGAAGCGCCCCAGAGGGACAGGGGCGCCTTTTTATGGCTGGCACGGCACGGCCGATAAGCCAACGAATATAGCTTAGATCTACTGCCCTCAGCATACCTCGTTTGCAATTGGATGCTGAATGGAGACACTACTCAGATGATTAGCTTGTATGATTACGAACTTGCAAAATACCTGAGGGAAGAGTAAATTGGTGGAACTCTGGGATTCTTTCAAAGAATGTAGAAAATGTGTTATTTGTGGGATAGGGAATCCTGCGAGGGGAGATGACGCATTTGGCACCCTTGTAGTAGGAAAATTAAAGGAACTCCTGCAAGGGAAATCAAGTGTAGTCGTGTTGGACTGTGAGAGTGTACCTGAAAAGTATACCGACAAGATTATTGCAGAAGATCCGTCCCATGTTATTTTTATAGATGTAATAGATTTTGGGGGTAGTCCTGGCAAGGTGGCCATTGTCGACCCAGAGGATACAGTTGGTTCACTTCAGTCAGTGCACCGGCTCCCTCTAAAACTGCTGGTAGAGTACTTGAAAGCATACATAGACCCGACTTATTTGTTAATAGGATGCCAGCCTGCGAACACTGAACTTTTTAACGACATGAGCGATGAGGTTGAAAAAGCAGTGCAGCCAGTGGTAGGGATGATACTTACTGCAGTTGCGCAGGGGTCCCTTTAATCTATGGACTGGAGTCTGGCAGAAGTCCATTTTGCAGTTCAATATGGCAATTCCGATCACAGATTACACTGAATTCCGATTGGATCTCCCCCTAAAAGTCTGTGAAATCTGTGTTAATGTGGCTAAAACCCAAAAGCCTTTGTCCGTTTATGGAGTAAATTTGACATGCATGAGTTACCTTTTGTTGAAAGCGTACTTAAGATCACCGTAGAACAAGCCCAGCAAGCTAAAGCCAAGCGTGTTGTGGGGGTGAACTTGGTGATTGGGGATCTATCCAGTATGGTGGATGAGTCCGTTCAGTTTTACTGGGACATAGTCAGTGAGGGAACAATCGCCGAAGGCGCAAAACTACATTTTAAACGTCTACCTGTGGTGTTTCAATGCAAGGATTGTGGCACCAAGTATCAGTTGGATGGCAAACACCTTGCATGTCCAAAATGTGGTAGCACTCATGTTGCCATAGTGGGGGGAGACGAAGCGCATTTTGAGAGCATAGAGATAGAGTAAGGTCACCACATGATAGAATAATGTGGTGATATATCACGTGTAATGCGAGAGAGCAGAGGTGAGTTATGGGTACAAGAACGATATCTGTCGTTGAGAATATTTTAGATGCTAATGACCGAATAGCTCAGGCCAATCAAGAGCTTTTTGATTCCACTAAGACCTTTGCCATTAACTTTATGGCATCGCCCGGCGCAGGGAAAACGAGTGTCATCCTGCGCACCGTCCAGTACTTAAATAGTCGTTACCGGATGGCCGGCGTGGATGGAGACGTTGCAACCACCATTGACGCCGACAGGATGGCAGCTATCGGCATTCCGGCAGTACAGATTAACACCGGTGGTACCTGTCATCTGGATGCAGTCATGCTCTCCGGTGCACTGCCTAAGATAGAACTGAGCGAAGTTGACTTGCTCATCATCGAAAACGTGGGCAACCTGATCTGCCCCGCCAGCTTCAAACTTGGCTCCCACTTAGACGTTCTCATCGCCAGCGTACCGGAGGGAGACGACAAGCCGTACAAGTACCCTAAGATGTACCGGGGGGTAAAAGCTACATTGCTGAACAAGATCGACCTGTTGCCTTATTTGGATTTTGATGTGGAATACTTCCGGAAGGGCGTAGAGGTGCTCAACCCTGGCTTGGCGTTTTTCCAGATCTCTGCGAAGACAGGAGATGGCTTTGAAGCATACATTGACTGGCTCCGCAATCAGATCGACGTATATCTTGAGAGAGCATGATTTCCAAGCATATCCACATAAACGGCATTGTGCAGGGAGTTGGGTTCCGGCCTTTCGTTTATCGGCTGGCGAAGCGGTATAGTCTGCGGGGGTGGGTACGCAACAGCAGCAAAGGCGTTGACATCCATGCTCTGGGGGAACCGGACGCTGTTGACGCTTTTGTCGAGGCGTTGACCTCAGAGGCACCGCCGCTGGCACGCATAGTCGGTTTGGAATGCAAACCACTGCCGCCGAATGGCCACGACTTGCCGGCAGATTTCATCATCGTCCGGAGTCAAGACGAAAGCGGCTTCACTTTGGTCTCGCCGGACGTTGCCACCTGCAAAGACTGCCTGCGGGAGCTTTTCGACCCCAACGACCGGCGGTACCGGTATCCGTTCATCAACTGTACCAACTGCGGCCCGCGGTTCAGCATCATCAAATCCCTCCCCTACGACCGTCCCAACACCACCATGGCGATCTTCCCCATGTGCGATGATTGTCGGGAGGAGTACGAGGATCCCATGAACCGCCGGTTTCATGCTCAGCCCAACGCCTGCCCAAAATGCGGCCCGGAGGTATGGCTGGAAATGAAGCCGGAGTGGAGCTCCAAAGTGCCGCAGAACGCCGAGGATGACATCGCACGGGCGGCGGCGCTGTTGCGGGAAGGGGCAATCCTTGCCATCAAGGGATTGGGCGGCTTCCACCTGGCCTGTGATGCCACTAATGTCGATACGGTAACCCGCCTGCGGGAGCGCAAGACTCGCCCGCACAAGCCCTTAGCGATAATGATGCAGGATGTAGAAGCAGTGCGCACTTGCTGCGAGCTTTCGCCAGATGAAGAGGCATTGCTCACTTCTCCGGCCACGCCCATCCTGCTGCTCAAACCCCGGCAGGACAATGGAATTGCGCCGAACATGGCTCCGGGGCAGCGCACTTTGGGCGTCATGGTGCCGTACACGCCGCTGCACCACATTTTGCTACGGGATGCCGGCCGCCCCCTAGTGATGACCAGCGGCAACCGGCAGGACGAGCCCATCGCT
>WFQT01000489.1 GCA_015486895.1 Anaerolineae bacterium | reverse complement strand
ATATTCGCAAGCGGCTGTTGGAATTCGATGATGTGGTCAACCGGCAGCGCCAGGCCATCTACAAGCGCCGCCAATCTATTTTGCGCAGCGAAATGGGCAATTTGGAGGAGCGCATTACGGACCTTTTTGACGTTGAGATCGATAACCTGACACAGCGCTACCTGGAAAACTTTGCTGACTGGGTTAACGGCGAGATCAATCAGGTGTTACAAGACTACGTTAATCCCCTGACCGACCAGGTGAATCTACACGTGGCCCGGCCGCAATTGGGCGCTTTCCTGCCGGCCTTGCTGGAGATGCCAACAGAGGATATTCCTCTCGATACTAACTCTTTTCAGGAATTGTTGGCAGATCTGACTGAGGAAGCGTTAGAAACGCAAGTCAACTGGAGGCTGTTCAGCCAGGCTCTCTTCCGCATTCTACCTATGCTGCCCCCGGCTCGGGCTATGAACCAAGTTTTGCGACGCGATCACCCACTGCCGGTAGAAAACAGTGCTCTTGTCCTTTGTGAAGAACTATGGGAGCATGTCCAGGAGCCTTTTGCATTAGATCCAAACTGGGTTGATCAGCACCCGGAGGCAGTGCAGTGGCTGCAAGAACAGGTGAAAAAAGCCCAGGCGGCCGTCCGTCCATACACGGCAAAGACGATGGAGAAGGGGTTTCGGATATTAGACGCTGCCATGGCTTACATTGTCGGCTCGGCATTGGCGGAATTGGGTGTGGAGGCGGCCAATGAAGGAGCCAAGGAAGCCGTGGCCCAGGGTTTTGCCGACTCTGCTGCCACTATCCCGGAAGACCATCGTCGCGATTTCTCCCGTTGGTTTCTCCTGCGTTCCATTGACAGCGAGTGGCAACAGTATCTAACCGCGGCGGATGGGCTACGGGAGAGCATTGGCCTGCGGGCCATGGGGCAGAGTGACCCATTGGTGGAGTTTAAGCGGGTCTCTTTCGAAATGTACAATGAGATGTTAGATCATATCGACCGCCGGGTGGTGGAAGGCTATTTTCTCTACTTGCCACAGCACTCGCAGTGGTTGGCTCAAGAACAGCAGCGCGTCCAGCAGATTATTCACCTGGCCCAACAGGGGGCGACAGTGGATCAGAA
The DNA here is from genome assembly GCA_015486895.1 of Anaerolineae bacterium. GTDB lineage: Bacteria > Chloroflexota > Anaerolineae > JAADDB01 > JAADDB01 > S014-12. The sequence goes on along the minus strand of WFQT01000489.1, from coordinate 1,639 downwards.
GAGCGGCAGTGTGCGTCGTAAAGCGCGCTTGGGACGCAACGATCCTTGCTGGTGCGGTAGTGGTAAGAAGTACAAAGATTGTCACATGTTGAGTGATTTGGGGTTGGCCCCGCCGCCAGTGATGCGTTCCCCAGCTATGGCTACCGCAGAGGTGCAAACTTCGGCAGCAGCCAAGCAGACCGCACAGCAAAAGACGACTAAACGTAGCAAGCGCCGGCGCCGACGCAAGAAGAAATAGGGGCGACTTGTGGATATCTTGAGCAAGTTTTACCTCGCTTCCTGGCAAACATTTTACCCACTGTTGTATCGGGCTATTTTGCTTACCCCGGCGGTGATAATTGGTTTTACGGTGCATGAATACGCCCACGCCTGGGTCGCAGTGCACCTTGGCGACCCGACGCCCAAATGGCAGGGGCGTCTTTCCTTGGACCCACGCCGCCACTTGGACCTGCTGGGCACTATTTTAGTGTTCCTGGTATACGTCGGTTGGGCGAAACCGGTGCAATGGCAACCAGCTAACTTACGAGGAGATCGCCGTATTGGTAGCATTTTGGTGGCTGCGGCGGGACCTATGAGCAATGTGGTGATGGCTATTGTCGCTGCTCTGCCTCTCAAATTGAGTCTGGTGAATATGTCCTCACGATTTGGTTACCTGCCAGGGCTGGGCAGCTTCCTGGCTGCTTTCGTGCTTTTTAACGTGCTGCTCTTCTTATTTAACTTGATCCCCTTGCCACCTTTGGATGGATTTAACATCTTAGAGAATTTGCTCGCCCCGGAGGCAGCACAGGCTATGGAGAAGATCCGGCAGTATGGTCCTTTAGTTTTGGTTTTGTTGCTCTTATGGCCGTCGAGCCCCGTAGGGAATTTTCTTGGCCTGACCGCGTCGGCACTGATAAGCTGGCTGACAGGGCAACCGCTTCTCCTTTGATGGATCGAGAGCGAGCTGGTTACCGGGTGGTACAGTTTTTCCGGCACCTTTTTCCCCGGCTGGATGAAATGGAACGGCGAAGGGCGCTGGCAACGCTACCCTCTCCCTGCAGCGATCTCTTCTTGCGCCAGCGGCGATCAGATCAAGCCCATGCTCTGAACATCTGGCGGCAACTGCGGCAAGGGGGGACAACGGAAGAAGTCTTATTACAGGCAGCTTTGCTCCACGATGTGGGTAAAGCAGTGGCGAACTTACCGCCCTGGCTGCGAGCGATATACACGTTAATTCGAGCCTTTTGGCCGCAGCTGTTGTCTCGTCTGGCGGTTAATCAGCCGGGTGGCTGGCGATATGCGCTTTGGGTGCAGGCGAATCACCCGGCTATCGGCGCTGATTTAGCCGCAGCAGCCGGGTGCTCTCCCGAAGTGACGGAAATCATTCGCCGCCACCAGGATAAGGTTGTCGGCGAAGACCGGCTGGCACCGCTGCTACGTCGATTGCAAGCGGTAGATGAGGTGAACTGAACCAAAAGATGATGATAACCGGTTTAGGCGCTTACTGCACCAACAGCGACAACTTTTTGTTGTTATTTCTGTAGGACGCTGATTCTCGCAGATGAACACAGATAAAAAATTAAAGGGAAATCTGTGTGCGAAGCCTGTGCAAATCTGTGTTCCCTATCCTTTTGTCAACTGCCCCGAAGGGGCCTCATCT
>WFQT01000488.1 GCA_015486895.1 Anaerolineae bacterium | reverse complement strand
TGTCGTGGGTTCGAATCCCATCACCCGCTCTTGGGGGCCTGGCAGGACAGTGACACCTGTCAGGTTTCTTTTTGTCTCTTCCCAAGCGTATAGTAAGCAGGCCATGCTACTCGACCGTAGATTTTTAAGATAGGAACATAATGGGTTATACTTGTTTGCAGGTATGGTGGAAGCATTCTGGGTATCAATCCTAAGCCGGACAAGCTGGAGCCAAAAAACTCGCCGCTGAGAATGCAGAGAGAACACAAGATCCTTGGTTTTTCGTCCTTCGCGACCTCATCGACGTTAGTGAGTAAGCATTTGACTGCCAGCCTGGCTGACTTTCAATGAGGTGAGATTAGTGCTCAGCGACGGTAAATGATAAAGTTAGCCAGGCAAGACAACAACGAACAATGACACAGTTCATCCAAATAATCCATGATTTCTGGACCAACTTGGTCTTGGGTCAAGTGCAGGCGTTGGGCTATTATAACTACTTGTTACTGGCCTTACTGGTCCTCTTAGAAGGGCCTATTGCCACCTTATTAGGCGCAGTTGTAGCGTCAACAGGTCTGCTGAAACCAGAGTTGGTTTTCCTTTCGGCAGCCTTAGGCAATCTCACGGCTGACTCTCTTTGGTATGCCTTGGGATACGCAGGTAAAACTAACTGGATACTTCGCTATGGGCGCTGGTTGAGCATCAAACCAGGGCACGTGCAACGGCTAGAAGCGGATATGCGTACTCATGCCGTCAAGATTTTGATTGTTGCCAAGCTCACTTTCAGTTTCTCCATCCCGGCGCTGGTAGCCGCGGGCATGGCTCGGGTGCCTTGGCGGCGAGGTATCTTCGCCGTCGCTGCCGCAGAAGTCGTGTGGACGGGAACCTTGGTTATGATAGGCTACAACTTCAGCCTTTCTGCTAAACGCCTTGAGCAAGGGTTACAGCTTATAGCACTCTCTGGAGGCCTGATCTTCCTCTTCCTGATCATTAACTACCTGAAAACACATTATGGCTCCTCTAACAGCTTTTCTCTAGAGAGAGATGAATCTAATGTTTCTTCTGGAGATGAAGCTCATGTTGTGGTGGCTTCGGAAAGAGAGTAAAGTCATGCGGACCATGATCGCAAGTCAAACGTATTACCCAGAATCAAACGGCCAGGCCGTGTTCACCGTCCAGTTGGCGGAAGGGTTAGCCAAGCGCGGACATGATGTCATGGTAATTGTTCCGGCGCCGGGACTACAATTGGTACAACAGCGACGCAATGGGGTGGAAATTGTCATGGTGCCGGCAATTTCTCTGTCCCCCTGGTACGCGAGTGTGCGCGTGACACCTCTGCCGAACAAAACAGTTAATCACTTTTTGGACGTCTTTCGCCCCCACGTGGTGCATATCCAAGATCATTATCCTCTTAGCCGGAGTGTCGTACGGGCTGCCCGCAGGCGCTACTTACCCATTATGGGCACTAACCACTTCATGCCGGAAAACCTCTCCCGTAACATGCCGCTGCCGGCATGGAGCGAAAAGCCCGCCAACTATCTTCTCTGGAAGTCCATGTTATCTATCTACAACCGCTTGAATGTCGTGACAACGCCGACAAAAACAGCCGCCAGGTTGTTGCAGGAACAGTCGATCCAGGTACCTGTTTATCCCGTTTCCTGCGGCGTAGACCTCAACCGCTTTCACTCCGATGAGAAAATCGATCGAGATATCATGCGCGTTAAATATGATTTGTCCTCCGACAAGGTCATTTTCTTGTTCGTTGGCAGGATCGATCGCGAAAAGCGACTCGATGTCCTGATTCAGGCTATGAGCTTATTAAGACGAGATGATGTTCAATTTGCTATTGCTGGGAAAGGAATGTGCCGCGAGGCACTACAAACACAAGTCCGGGCAAAGGCGCTGGGCGATCGGGTGCGTTTTCTAGGTTATGTACCTTCGGAGGACTTACCATCCTTGTTGAATAGTGTGGACATTTTTGCCATGCCCAGCGAGGCGGAATTGCAAAGCATTGCTACTTTGGAGGCGATGGCATGCGGACTGCCGGTGTTAGCAGCTAACGCCTATGCCCTGCCGGAACTGGTTGAGAATGGAGTCAACGGCTATCTATTTCGCCCCGGAGATGCTGTGGATGCCGCTCGACGCATAGCGCAACTGGTGGCGGAGCGAGAGCGATGGCCGGCCATGAGCGCTGCCAGCCTGGAGAAAGTACAGCCGCACAGCGTAGGGAATAGCATTCTTCACTATGAACAACTTTACAATTCACCGGCTATGCACCGGGCTCCTATCGCCGAACGCCTGAGGCGCCCTTTGCACTCTAAGCGATTCAATGATTTTTTTTGAGGTGTAGTGTGTTGGTTGCAGGAATGGCCCCGGAACCAGTGCAGAGATAGAGTGAATCGTTTAGGAAAAAATGCCGTGCCGGGGGGTGCAAGCTAATGGACAATACTGTGGCGGTCCCTGATGGCGAGGAGTACCTGCTCGGCCTGCTAACCCGAGGCCGAAAGTGTCCTTCAGTCTCTCGTCAACCTGGTCAAGGCCAGATGGGCCACAGTGCCCATTGCCTTGAGGATTTCCTTTTGTGAAATCTTGGAAGCGCCCCGCCTTCTATCCTCGAAAATGATGGGCACCTCTTTTATTTTCGTTCCTGCTCTCTGGCAACGGAACAACATCTCCACGAGGTATGAGTATCCATCCGCTTGAATCTCGTCCAGGTGGAGCGACTGCAGCAGCCCCAGCCGATATGCCCGGAAGCCCCCGGTGCAATCGTGGGCCTCAAGCCCCAGAAGTGTCCGCGCTACCAGATTTGCTCCCTTGCTGAGGAGCTTCCGATGCCAGCCCCAGTTGCGCACGCCGCCTCCCGGCACGTACCGGGAGCCTATTACCAAGTCATGGAGTGGGCTATCCTTCAGCATGGCCGGTATGTAACGAGGATCATGGGAAAAATCCGCATCCATGGTGCAAATTGGATCTGCACCCCACTCTATAGCTAATTGAAACCCGGCCCTGTAAGCAGTCCCAAGGCCCAGCTTGCCCGCTCTGTGAATGACGGCAACTCGCCCTGGAAACTTCTCTGCCAGTTCCTCTACTAATTCGCCGGTGCCGTCGGGAGAGTTGTCGTCCACGACGATCACATGGATGTCATCGTTCTGCGCTAACACTGCGGGCACTAAGTCAACAATGTTCTCCCGCTCGTTGTATGTGGGTATGATAAAAGCTATTGTCATTTGTTGCTCATGTGTCGGATAGGATTATTGCCTCGTACCCCCTGCTGGGACGTGGCTTTATGTTGATCGTGATATATCATGGACCGCTGCGCTCTTCTGGTCTGCAGATGGCTAATACCTCTTACTGGCTTGCTCGTTGTGAGCTATTTGTGCTACCAACTGCCCCGTCGCCGGCGCTAATGATACGCCTAACATGCAATGCCCGGCAGCAACAATCACATTTTCCCAACGTGCTGGTCTCTCTATTACTGGCAGACCGTTCGGTGTGCAAGGACGTAATCCCCGCCAAATCTCCACGATGTTTTGCGATGAGACTTTGATCTGCAAGAACGTCTCTGCTGCGCGGCGGATTGCTTCCACACGCCGCTGATTGATATTCAAGTTTAGCCCGGCCAGTTCTAACGTCCCGGCGAAGCGCAAGTGTTCGCCCATGGGCGTGACCGCAACTTTTGCTTCCTCCAGTATGAGTGGCAATTCGGGGAAGTCATCCGGCCGGCGGATAGTGATGCTGTAACCTTTGGCCGGCTGGATTGGCAGCGAGAGAGACAAACTGCGAGCAATCTCAGGAGACCAGGCCCCGCCGGCCAGCACTAATTGCCGGGGCCGGAAATCGCCGCGAGTGGTGTGCACAGCAACCACTTTCTTGCCACCTGTGTTCAGGCCGATAACCTCGGTGTGCGTGCGTAGATCCGCCCCACGGCTGGCGACAAGCTGGGCCAATTGGCGCACGAAGCGAGCCGGGTCAATGTGGGCATCGTCTGGGAAATAAATGCCGCCTACAATGCCGGGACGCACTTGTGGTACTTTTTCTTGCACAGCGTGGCTATTCAACAACTGTGAGACAATACTGTAACGTTGCAACATCTTCGCGGCCGATTTTCCCTCTTCATATCCTTGATGGCTGCGATAAAGCTCTAATAGCCCTGATTGCTGGTAATGGCAGTCTAATCCTTCCTCGCGTACAATGCGGCTATATAAGTTTAAGCTATTTTCCCCCATGTTGTGCAAAACCGGCGTGGCGCGTCGTACCCAGGATGCATTGCTGTGCCGCCAAAAGCGCCATAGCCACGAAATGAGATCCGGCGCCAAACGCGGCTTCACGTAGAAAGGGCTATCGGATTTTAACATCCATTTTAGGCCCGCAGAAAGCACTCCCGGGGAGGATAAGGGAATGCTATAGCTCGGTACAATAAGACCGGCATTGCCGTACGAGCTACCGGAGCCGATTTCTCCTTTTTCCACCAATGTCACCGATCGGCCTTGCTGCAGCAAATAGTAAGCCGAAGTTACACCGATCACTCCTCCGCCGACGATCAACACGTCTACATTTTCCATTTCTGTTGCCTCCTGCCCATGTTCAGTGGGAGAGAATATATCTATTTGCATATTTTGTGCAAAATTCCAGAGGTGTCTATTCGATAACGCAAACGAGTGGCAAAATATGATGGGGTGGTTTCCTTGTAAAGTGTTGCTCGTTTCTTTACTGTTGAGAACGCTAAGATTACCCTTTACTCATCGCAGGTGTCTATCCAGCCCGGCAAGCTTCTTACCAGCTTTTGCATAATGGTTCTAGTACTAAGTCAAGTTTAGTCTGATGAAAATAGCCTCGAGCGGAGCAGTGGGACAGCGGAGGCCGTCCTTCAGCCCGCAGGGCTCCA
>WFQT01000487.1 GCA_015486895.1 Anaerolineae bacterium | reverse complement strand
ATCCATTACCTCAGTTCCAGGAGCGCCGCCGAGACACGGCCTATGAAAAGCGCTACCAACTTTTACATGCCTGGCGCAAAGAACGAGCGATAGCTGGCGGTGTTTCCTCCGATGTTATTCTCAGCACAAAGGCACTGCGCGCCTGTGCGCGACTGCAACCGCGCAGCGAAGCGGAATTGGCACAAATTGATGCTATCGGTCCTTGGCGCCGGGCTAAATATGGCCAAGAGATCATCCGAATCATGCAACAGGCGTGAAAACTAACAACAAGCTAGTACTAAGTCAAGCGTAGTCTGATGAAAATAGCCTCGAGCGGAGCAGTGGGACAGCGGAGGCCGTCCTTCAGCCCGCAGGGCTCCAGAGCCCGATTTCAATCGGTGACCTTGGCCCGCTCCCGACACACCGGCCGAATGAATTCGGGCTCTTGGGCGCTCTGCACCGAAGGTGGGCCTGCGCCAATCTCTATGCTGTTTCACTCAGATCACGGTTGACTGAGTACTAGTGCAACTGAGATATGATTATTAGTATGTTGTAAACCATCGGCGATGATGGCAACCCAGTGAGCAAGTGCATTTTTATCCTTTCGGAAGGAGATTAAAATAATGATTAGCTTACAATTCTGGGGTGCGGCTCAAACAGTGACCGGTTCCATGCACCTCTTAGAGGTTAACGACAACAAGTTCTTGTTAGACTGTGGCTTATTTCAAGGCCACCGAGCAGAAACGTATGAACGCAACTTGCACTTTCCTTTCGATCCCGTGAATATTGATGCCGTGATTCTTTCCCACGCCCACATTGATCACAGTGGCAACCTACCTAATTTGGTTAAGCAGGGCTTCGGCGGCACTGTTTGGACCACGGCTGCTACTCGCGATCTGTGTGGCGCTATGCTGTTGGACAGCGGCCACATTCAGGAAGCAGACGTGGCTTACCTTAACAAGAAACGGGCTCGAAAAGGGGAACCACCGGTGCCGCCCCTTTATACCCGGCAGGATGCCATCAACACACTGCCATCATTTGTCGGTGTCGGCTACGAGCGCACCATGTTTGTCGCCGATGGAGTAAAAGTGACCTTTTACGATGCTGGGCACATTTTAGGGTCTGCCATCGTAGAAATAGACATCATTGACCATGCGGATAACGACCGCCACCTTAAAATTGTCTTCAGCGGCGACCTGGGGCGCGAGGAAATGACCATCCTGCGAGCGCCTACTTTCCGCTCTGCCGCGGACTACGTGCTGACGGAGAGCACATATGGCAACCGGCTGCACAGCAGTGTCCAGGAAGGCGAGAAAATTCTAGAGGCCGTCATCAACGCGACGTACGAACACCACGGCAAGGTGATCATACCTTCTTTTGCCGTCGGCCGCACACAAGAACTGGTCTACGCATTACACCGACTCACAAACGCTAAACGTATCCCTGATATCCCCATCTATGTAGATAGCCCCCTCGCCGTGAACGCTACGGAAATTTTCAGGCTACACCCAGAGGATTATAATTCAGAACTGCGAGCTTTCGCCGCCGAGACAAGAAACCACGACCCGTTTGGCTTCGAGCGATTACACTATATCCGCAATGTGGAGGAGTCGAAAGCGCTAAACAACTCCCACGACCCCATGGTCATTATCAGCGCCAGCGGCATGTGTGAAGCAGGACGCATTCTACATCACCTCAAGAATAACATCGAAGATGCTCACAATTGCGTTCTCTTCGTGGGCTACCAGGCGGAGAACACTTTGGGCCGCCGTATTGTTGATGGCGAGAAGAAAGTGCGGATTTTCGGTGAGCCATACCGCGTCCGAGCCCGCGTGTACAAGGTCGATGGTTACAGTGCGCACGCCGATCGCAAAGGGCTGTTAGATTGGGCCGACCATTTTGATCGCAAGCAGGTCAAGAAGTATTTCGTCGTCCACGGCGAACCAGAATCGGCTAAAGCGTTAGCCGACGGCCTGCGCGACCTTAGCTTCCACGATGTCGTGGTGCCTGCTCGGGGGGACACTTTCACCCTCTGAGTCGTTCCCCGGGAAAGTAGAGGCGACCCCTCTGTGGCTGACCGCCCAAATGGGCGGTCAGCCAGGGGTTAGGTCCTATTTTCGGCGGTAAGACAGCATGGCAGGTCTTATCTGCACACCGACACTACCTCATCAGTACTTTCTTGCCGAGAGACAGACTCTTACCGCCTAACGCTAAATCAGCGGCAATAGCCTCTAATGGGGTATAAGTACCTTATCAGTGAAATTCTCGTACACTGGACGAAAATTTAACGCCAGGCCACAAAGGTCATCAAGACGCAAAGAAAAAGTAGCCAACCAGACTGGAGCGACTGGGCCAAGATAGGATTGGAGCGGTATTAGCACACAGAGAGAAAAATAAGCAACTTTGCTTCTTCGCGACTCTGCGTTTGGTTTTTTGGTTCTGGCTTAGCCAGGTGAGGAGGTAAATATCTTTATGTTGACGGCAGCATGGATACTGGCGCTCATTCTAAGCATTGGGGTTATCCTGATGATTGCCTATGCCCATTGGATCGAGCCAACGCTAGTGCAGGTCAGACGATATTGCTTCTGGCACGAAGCGCTTCCGGAAGCACTTTCTGGCACCCGATTGCTAATTTTCTCCGATCTGCACTTCAAAGGGTATGGTAGCGTAGAACAGAAGAAGCTCCAGAACATCATTGCTCATAGCCGGAAATTGCCCAGCGACATACAACTTTTCTTAGGCGACTTCTTGCACGATGACGGCGGCTTAAGCAGCGTGAAGACGCTATTGCAGGCATTGCCTCCCGCCCCAGCACGACTAGCGGTGCTGGGCAACCATGACTACGTTACCTATGACCTAAACCGCGTTATCTTTAATTTAGTGCCGGACATGAAGAAGTCAGGCGCCTTGGGGCAGCGTGCCCGGCGCCTGGCTCGTCGCCTCTATGAAATTTGGCACTTATCCACTGCATTGGCTCTTGACCTTCCCCTACGGGCTCCAACGAAGTATAATGATATAAACAGCCTGCAAGAACAATTGCAGCGAGCCGGTGTTCAAGTGCTTCACAATACAACGTGGGACTGGCTAGACAAGGCGCCAGATTCTCTACAGTTTGTGGGCATAAATGACATCACTGAGGGCGACGTGAACGATCCCATCGCGTTAGCGCCAGCGTCCAAGTTCCGGATTTTGCTGACTCATAACCCGGACGGAGTCCTCCTGCAAGATTGGCCGGGGGTTCAATTAGTCCTCTCAGGCCATACTCACGGGGGGCAAATCGTGTTGCCAGTATTAGGATCGGTGCACAGCCAGGGAACGCACTTGGGACGGAAGAACGCCAGCGGCTGGCGACGTAGTAATGGTCGTTGGCTCTTCGTAACTTGCGGCTTAGGAGAGAGTTTCCCTTTCCGCTTTGGCTGCCGGCCAGAGTTGGTGCAAATCGAACTGCGCCGTGACCACTGTCCTGGCAATCAGCGCAAGTCGGGCTGGCAGACGCTAGATGTTACCGGGAATCGTAACTGCTCATCTTACCTCAGTCCGGTAATGTCATTACTAAAGCCACTCGCAGAAGGCCTTCGCCTACGTGCAAGAATAAAAAAGTGAAGCATAACTCTTCATGAACAGTGCCATCCTACAATTAATCCAACAAAAAGAGTGCAAAGCAACCGAGGAATGGTGGCAACAACACGGCTATCTGGCCGACGACGAAGCTTTCTGGTGGCAATGCAAGCAAGCCATAGAGCGTTATCGCTTCACTGCCCCCGGCCAGATGTTTACAGCAACTCAAGCCATTCAACGTGTTGCCCGCCGCAGCCGCAATACTTTCGGTGAAGCCATGGTGGCGTGGATAGCGGGCAATGCAGCGCTTTACAACGGCGAACTATCGGCAGCCAATCACTACTTTGACCGCTGTTGGCAGAAATTCCACGCCATAGGCCGGCCTTTAGAAGCTGCCCAGATGGCGGTCGGCCACGTTTTCGCTTTGGCCGAACAAGGCAAGAGTCAAGAGGCATTAGCGCTGGCCGGGGAAATCAAGCCGTTGCTGAAAGCTCACGACGATAAGTACCGCCTGGCTATCCTCTGGTCAAACACCGGCATTGCTTATGATGTTCAAGGTGCTTATCCGGCAGCGCTACATGCTTACGATGAAGCCATCGCACTTTACCAGCAGTTAGATATCCTGGATGAGATCGGTCGCAATTACAGCAATCAAGCGTTAACCCTGCAAAATATGGGCCGTTTCAGGGTTGCCGAGGAGAAATATAGGGCCGCCGGTGAAATTTACCGACAAACCGGCAACCAAGTCGATCTCCCCCGGCTTCTTGTGAACCTAGCCTTCTTGCACTTGCGCCAGGGAGCTTACGGGCAGGCGCTGCGCGAGCTACAGGAAGCTCGGCCTTTGGCCGCTGAACTACATGAGCAAGCGTTGCAAGCCGATGTTGATCTCTACGAGGCTTGGGTAAACTTACACCTTAATCTCTTTGCCGAGGCAACTCGTCTAGCGCAAAAAGCCAGTCAGTTCTCCCGGCAGAAAGCTTTGCACTACGCTGAGGCTCTCGCCAACTACGTCTGGGGCGAAGCAGCAGCCGGGGAAGGCGAGTACGCAATCGCCGACAAACAGTTCAAATATGCCAATGCCAAGCTTGCCGAGCTGTCATTGCCGCGGCACCAATTCCGGGTGCAACTTGCCCAGGCACGCCTAGCCCTCCGCCAAGGTCAGGCGGCAAGGGCACATTCTCTATCTTCCGACTTGCTGCGCCGATCGTTGCTTGTCGATTCTCCTCTTTTGCAGGCGGAGAGCTGGCTTCTTGTTGCTGAAAGTGCCCGGCAATTGGGACGCCAGGAAATCGCGATGAATGACTTCCAACAAATAGAGCGACTGGCAGCAAAACACGGTTTGTTACCTTTACAAACGGCTGCTTACTTCGGGATAGCCCAGGTAGCGGCCAGTAAAGGAAAATGGCAGGATGCTCTCCGACACGGCCAGGCAGCAGTCGCAATCCTAAGCGAGATGAGACGGCTAATTCCCTCTCGAACTTACCGCGCTGCCTTTTTAGTCGACAAACTACCTTATTTTGAGCTTGCCCTTCGAGCGGCTGTCACCCTCGGCGAGACTGGACAGGCGTTAGATACGCTGAGGCAGATTCAGTCTGTAGCCCTAATGGACGATCTCTTGCAGTTACAATCGGAAACATCGCCGACACATCACTGGGTAGATACCTGGCAACATCTACAGAACTTGAAGGCCGCCTGGACTTGGGCTTACGACGGTGAATCGCCTCTCCTCTCTTTCCTGCAGGGACCAATAGCGGAAGGCCGGCAAGAGAAGGAATCCCTACAAACGTTGGAGCAGGAAATTAATCGCACTTGGGAGCAACTACAACTTTTAGGCGGCTACGCCCCAGTTGCCGTGCCGACTGAGTCTTCCTGGGGCGCCAGCCTCCCCCAGGATATGCTCACAGTTGCCTACTTCCGGGTGGAGGACGATCTTTGGGCCTTTCCGATAACGGCAGCAGGTGCCGCAACACCACAGCCATTGTGCCGCTGGGCGGAGGTCGAGTCGCTGCACCAACAGTGGCTGAGTCACTTAACACAAGTACAGTACTTCGCGCCCCAGGCTAGAGGGAATCAGCGACGATTTCTATTGCACAGTGGACAAACATTGCTCCGCCAGTTAGATGCCGCTTTGCTCGTCCCTCTAATGCCTTTACTGCGCCACAAAAAACGCTTATTTATCGTGCCCTTTGGCAGCTTGAACGATCTCCCCTGGGCCGCTCTTTACGACGGAGAACAATACCGGCTACAGCAATTCGACATCTCTTACTTGCCGGGATTACAGGTGCTGCGCATGCCGTCCCGGCCACCACAGCAACGCACCGGCAAAGCGCTGGTAGGCGCTTATAGCATGGATGGCCGTTTACCCAACGTGGAATCCGAAGCGGCCAAGATAGCCAGCTTGCTGCCAGGGGCCACTGTACTAACTGAAAAAGAAACTACTGTCGAAGCGGTCCTGGCTACCGCTACCGCTGCCGATATAGTTCACTTAGCAGCCCATGCAGTCTTCCGACCAGACAGTCCTCTTTTTTCCTATATCCAGCTTCACCGGGGCAAGTTAACCCTACATGACCTGGCAGCCACCCGCTTGAACCGGCCGCTCATCGTTCTGAGCGCCTGTGCAACGGGGCGAGGAAGAGTCAGGGGAGGTGATTTGCTCAGCTTAGGTCACGCTTTCTTAGCCGCCGGGGCAGAGGCTGTCATAACAGCACAGTGGGGTGTCCATGATCCCATGGCCGCGCAACTGATGGCACGCTTTTACAGCCAACCGGACTTGCTGGCCGACCCGGCCATGGCCCTAAACGCCGCCATGAACGAAATAGTGCAGGACGAACCCGATCTACACCCTTATTTCTGGGCACCTTTCACTTTGATGCAAAGCAGTGTCCCGTCGTCTCACCCCTGAAAACAACTTTAACGCCAAGCAAAGGAGGATGCTATTGGACCCTGGCTTTAGCGCCGTGAACGGCAAGCATCATCGTTAAGCGGTAACCTGATCGCGCAATATGAAAGACCGACTGCGACGTCGCCGACCATTTTCGTGGGGGGCAGGGGGTGTTACCCCTGAGAGAGGGCTTCCTGGGGGTGTCCCCCGAATAAATCCCTTCTCCGAAGATAAGCTTCCCGGTAAAACCCGCCGCATCACGAATGCAACTATAGCGGTGGTAATGTTCATCTGCTATGGTGTGCCTGTCTGCGTGCCCGCCTGTGCCAGAACCACAGACAGGCAATGCACCAGTGTATAGTAAGCAACTTGTCCCGGAGGATAGAAATTAGATAGGATATGCAAGTGCTTAACAACCTCCGGGCGGAGCGTTAGAATATGTCCTATAGGATGCAATCGCCATGATCGTTTGCGCTCACTACATAACGATGAGAATAAGTATTGTAACGCCTGATCACGGATCAGGGACATAGCATTTTGCATAATCCTTACTGCGGCGGTTACGATAAGCCTGTTTGCGAACCAACAGCAATCTGCGTGCATCAGCATTATCTGTGTCCTGTTTGCGGAGCAAAGACCAGGATATGAAAATACAGGGAAAATCTCCTGAAAGGGAAGGACAAATATGAAGAATCTCCTCATCACCGGTGGGGCTGGCTTTATAGGAGCCAATTTCGTGCACTATTTGCTATCCCATCACGATTACCGTGTTGTGGTTTTTGATAAGCTTACTTACGCAGGGAACTTGAACAGCTTAAAAGATATCACTAACGATCGGCGTTATGCCTTCGTACACGGTGACATCTGCGACGCCGAGATGGTTGAGCAGACCATCCGGCAACATGACATCGATACTATCGTGAATTTCGCGGCAGAAACCCACGTCGACCGTTCCATCCTTGACCCGGATGCTTTCATCCAAACGGACGTTTACGGTACTTACGTGCTCTTAGAGGCCGTGCGCAAGTTCGGCCTGCAGCGCTATCATCAAGTTAGCACTGATGAAGTATATGGCCATATCCCGGCAGGGCACCGCTCTCGCGAGAGCGACCAGGTAGCGCCCCGCAGCCCCTACGCGGCCAGCAAGACGGGGGGGGATTTATTAGTACGTGCTTACTATACCACCTACAATCTGCCAGTGACCATTAGCCGGGGCTCTAACAACGTCGGGCCTTACCAATACCCCGAAAAAGTCGTACCGCTATTCACAACCAATGCCTTAGACGATCAGCCGCTACCGGTTTACGGAGATGGCCGGCAGATGCGGGATTATCAGTACGTGCTTGATCACTGTGAGGCGATCGATTTGATCCTGCACAAAGGAGAAATCGGGGAGATTTACAACATCGGCACCGGCACCGAGATAGAGAACTTAGAGATGGTGCAAATCATCTTAGACACGCTAAAAAAATCGCCCAACCTCATTAAGCATGTGACCGATCGGCCGGGGCACGACCGTCGCTATGCTTTAGACATCGCCAAAATCAAGTCATTAGGCTGGCAACCACGCCACACGCCTCAAGAAGCGATTCGCCTAACGGTACAATGGTACCTGGAAAACGAATGGTGGTGGCGTCCCGTTAAAGAAGGGGATTTCCAGGAGTATTATCAGCAACAGTACGGAGAACGACTTGCCACAGAACCATAACGATTAGCCGGAAATGAACTACGCCCTTCCTCCCGACTCTGCTCCTGTCAAATCGTGTCCTCTCCAACCCGGCTACCATGGGGGGACACCACGAGTTTTGTCGACGCAAACGTACCCATAGTTACCACGTAGGGGTTGGTGTAGCCGTCGGTATTGGCGGCTCGGCTCTCGGCGTGGGCGTTGGCGGCATAAATGTCGGTGTAGCTGTAGGCAGCGGCGGCTCGGCTGTCGGCGTGGGCGGCACAAATGTCGGCGTGGGCGTTGGCGGCTCGGCTGTCGGCGTGGCCGTATAATGCAGCGACATAAATGTTGGCGTAGCCGTCGGCGTTAGCGGCTCGATTGTCGGCGTGGCCGTGGGCAGCGGCGGCATAGATGTCGGCGTAACTGTAGGCAGCGGCGGCTCAGTTGTCGGCGTGGCCGTGGGCAGCGGCGGC
>WFQT01000486.1 GCA_015486895.1 Anaerolineae bacterium | reverse complement strand
TTTTTCCTTACGCTCAACAATCTCCAACCTATGGGCATATGGAATCGGGGCAGGCATGATTCCACCTCCTTTTACATAAAAAGATTTCACAGTCCCACAGGCATAATTATACAGCGTTTTTTAGGGGGTACAACCCTACATCGCATGACACCACCCGACGTCCGTCGCTCTCACGCCATAGGACAACATGACTACCCGTCTGCAGCTTGAAAGCCCACACATTCTAAGCCTCTGAAAGGTTGATGGGGTTCCACGGTGGGCAGACGAGACATCATGCTGGTTCCAGGTTCACGCTCAGTCGTCCAATAAGTTGTTCATCGAGGGACTCAACAGGAACAGGTTCGCCCTGCTTGCGCAGGCTGATGCAGTAGGCACGGATAGCGTCAGCAGCCATTTCACGAGCCTCTTCCAGGGTACGTCCTTCCGTGTAACAGCCCGGTAAGGCGGGAACAGAGACCAGATACCCTCCTTCAGGCTGGCGTTCGATAATGATCGTAAACTGGTATGTATCCATGGCAATGTTTGCCTCATTATCAAAGGCGATGTAGTCTGGAGCTCATTGGTTGGTCCAAATGATGCAGTCTGGGATCAACCACTACACGCAAACAGTATAGCACAATTCTCACACCCAGACGAAGGGGATCATCGTGAATCATGAATCGCAAACCGTTTCTCGTAGTACTTGCCGAGCTGATTGTAGCCTACTGGCCTCAGTTGAACCTGAGGTGGTATGGCTGGCTGCGTGCGTTGTTTCCCACGCCGGGCAACATCTTGTTCACACTGATCATCGTAGCTGGGCTGCTCTGGGCGCAGAGCGCTGGCGCGCTGCCGTTAGGGCGACCCGGCAGGATCGGCCCTACCACCGCATCCACTGGCACGATTGCGTGCCAGGGCCGGCTGGCAAATGCGGACGGCAACCCCCTGACCGACACCGTGAATATGATCTTTCGTCTTTACGCCCAAGCCAGCGGTGGCGCGCCCCTGTGGGAGGAGCAATGGACTGGCTCCAACGGCGTGCAGGTCAGCGATGCTTGTTCAACGTCATGCTGGGCAGCCTGAACCCCATTCGCCAGGATGTGACCACGGGGCATGACCAGCTCTTCCTGGGCATCACCGTGGGCACGGACGACGAGATGACCCCGCGGGTGCAGTTAGGGAGCGTGCCCTTCGCGGTGCAGGCTCTGACCGTGCCAGATGGTAGCGTTACCACTAAACGTGAATGGAGACTTGGGGGTGAACCGGCACATTGGAAATCGTAGGACAAGCGGTCGGTCCAGTCGGTTACATTAAAGCAAATGGCGATTTCGCAGCGTATGGAACAAAATCCGCCGGCCTAAACAATCCTCCTTCAGAGGCTTTCAACTCCCTCAAGAAGCAGTTCTCTGACAAAGGAACAGAGAATCCCACCAAGCTCCGGATAATGGCCAGCCTTTCAGGAAACGGGTCAGTAAAAATCTTCCGCAGGGAAGATGAGCAGGATGCAAGCTGTGGTGATGACAGGCTCAGCAGCTTCACGGCCCAAGCTTTCAGCCTTCTTTATGGTCGAACGTGAGCCCCTTTTTTGTGAAGAGTTCAAGGCAGGCATCGACAACAGTAGGATCGTAAAGCCTGCCCCTGTTCTTCTCAATCTCCGCAAGCGCCGCTTCGACTCCAAGTGCCGGTCGGTAGGGACGGTGAGAGGCCATTGCTTCTACCACATCGGCGACGGCAAGGATCCGTGCTTCAAGGATGATCTCATCACCTTTTAGCCCTTGCGGGTACCCCGAGCCGTCCAGCCGTTCGTGATGCTGGAGCACGATATCCGCGACGGGCCAAGGGAAGTCGATCTCCTTTAAAATGTCATAAGCTATCCTGGGATGAGCTTTGATCAGATTCATCTCTATCTCACTCAGTTTAGAGGGCTTGCTGAGGATCTCAGCCGGCACGGATATCTTACCGATATCATGGATCAATCCGGCCATGTGAATCCCCTCCACTTTCTCCTCAGGAAGGCCCATCTCCTTAGCAATGGCACTTGCAAGCTCTGCCACCCGGCGCTGATGCCCGGCAGTATAGGGATCGCGTATCTCGGTGGTGGCTGCCAGAGCATAGATCGTTCCCTCTAATGCCTTTTGCAGATTCTTTAAGCTTCGCTCAAGGTTTTCTTCTGCCTGCTTACGTTCGGCGATTTCCTGCTGCGCTTGTTCGAAGAGCTGCGCATTCTTGAGGGCGATGGCCAGGTTATTGGCGAGGATCGTCACATCTTTTGCATCCTCATCGTCAAAGGCGCCGGTTTCAGTGCTGAGAAAGCTTGCAACTCCCAAAAGGTGTCCTTTATGCGCCACGGGGACAAAGAGTGCCGAGCGGATGGTTTCATCGGCCGGGATCCACCTTGGGTCGCGCTTTGCATCAGTGAGAATCAGCGGCTCCTGCGTCTGGCCAACCAGCCCCACCAGCCCGCGTTCTTCGCCAAGGCGAAACACAAGCTCCCGCTGAAGCCGGGGCAGGATCTCGTCAGAAAAGCCCACAGACTCCGATAGGTGAAACGTTTGCTCCTTCTCGTCGAACGCAAAATAGTTTGCGTAAGCATAACCCATCGCCTCGGCAACCGTGCGCAAGGCGTGGGGAGCGAGTTCACCCAATGGCCGGACCGCAGCCAGGCTGGTGCTTACCCGGTATAGGACGGTCAAGCGCCTGTTCGCCTGTTCGAGTTCCAGCATCTTGTCTTCCAGTTTGCGGATCAGAGCCTCGTTGTACTCCTTGAGAAAGATCTTCTCTTCCTCCACCGGCTCATGTGGCGCAACCAGGCGGCCCTCCTCGGCCTCGCGGATGACCTCCCACAGCATCTCAACAAACGCGGCTGGTTCCACCGGTTTTCGAATGAATCGCTCCGCCCCCAGACTCAGAGCTAATTCTTCGTCTTTGGGATCGGCGTATGTGGCAGTGTAAAACACAAACGGGATGCTCTTTAGAGCTGGGTCCTTCTTCCACTTTCGGCACAGGGTGAACCCATCCATCACCGGCATCAGGATGTCAGTGATGATTATGTCCGGGGGAGCGCGCCGAGCCTTTTCTAACGCCTCAGCCCCGTCCCGCGCCAGGGCGACTTCGTAGCCAGACCCTTCCAGGCGGACTTGTAACATGTAGAGGTTCTGTTCATTGT
>WFQT01000485.1 GCA_015486895.1 Anaerolineae bacterium | reverse complement strand
ACGTACTGCTTGCCCTGGGCCGATCTGCAAGTCGGGATTGTAATGACCGGCTAACTGCTCACCGACGATAATTCTCGTTGATGATGGGTCATCGGCGATAATTGCGAAGCCGTCTACCGTAGCCGTTGGCTGGGGCGGGTAGTGCTTCTCAGCGGTAATTTCAACAGCTAACGTCGCCCCGATAGCTTCTGCCAGAGGACGCTGAACCGGTGACAAGGGGCGAGCGTGAGCCAGTACTGTTGCTAAAGCCTCCTCCGGGGTAATCATTGGATATTCTTTCAATGTCATTTCTTCTCCTCAAACAATCATTTTATCAAAAAAGGATGGCATGGTTCAAGAGATCTATTTCCCACCTTGACAAATCTACTGAGACGTCGTGGCTGACTTTCCGGTCTTATTTGTCAAGATTGTTTCGATTCGAAATAAACCATGCCTAAAGGATTAAATCACTAACGCCGCAGCCAATATGGGATGTCAGTGACAACTCGCAATCGATTGGCTGGATGTTTACGATATAGTAACGCCGATCGCAACAGGAAAGCTGTCTGGTTATGTAGCAGGTGGTGCCACCAGCGGGCGGGGATGAACTCCGGCATCAAGACTGTGATCCAAACCCCCTCTTCTTCACTAAATAAATTATTGATGTAACGGACAATTGGTTCCACAACGGAGCGATAGGGAGATGGGAGTATCACTAACGGGATGTCATTATGCCATTGCGCCCATTGGTACTGTAGCTTTTTGGTGCGTTCTGGATCTAAATCCACAGTTACAGCTACAATATCGTCGGCAATGATGCGCGCGTACTTAACTGCTTTGATAGTGCCTCGATGCACGCCAGAAATAGGCAGCACGACTTTGTGGTGCTTCATCTCCAAGCGCTCTGGGTGCTTCCAGTGAGTCAAACGCAATTGTGCCGCCAATGTTTCATAATGACGGTGAACAGACTTGAAGGCATAGATCATGATACCTATGAGCACTAAAACCAGCCAGGCTCCATGTATAAACTTGGTAGTGATCACAACTAATAGCACAATGCCTGTTGTGAAAGCTCCAACCGCATTGAAAGTAGCGTGGTGCCGCCAATTGGGCGATCGCAGCCGTAACCATCGCTTGACCATACCTGTTTGCGACAGGGTGAAGGAGATAAATACCCCCACTGCGTAAAGGGGGATCAAAGCGTGGGTGCTACCGCCGAAAATTATGATGAAGAGGGACGCGAGTACCCCTAAAGTGATAATGCCATTGGCAAACACAAGCCGATCTCCCAACTGTGCCATCTGCCGTGGCATAAAGCCATCGATAGCCATAAAAGAGGAAAGTCGGGGGAAATCAGAAAAGCTGGTATTTGCTGCTAATAACAAGATCAAGGCAGTCATGACCTGAACGGTATAGTACATCCATGGGGCACCGCGGAAGACCTCGTGTGCTAAGTGAGAAACCAGGGTTTCCCCTTCTACCGGTGTTAGCCTGTAAAGGTGTACTAAAATGGTGATGCTCAGGAACAGGGTGATCAAGATTGTGGCCATGGCCAGGAGCGTTTTGCCGGCGTTATCGGCTTCTGGTGGCTTGAAGACAGGTACCCCATCACTGATGGCCTCTATGCCGGTTAGAGCAGTACAGCCGGAAGCGAAAGCTCGCAATATTAGAAAAGTTGTCAACCCTTGCACAGATTCCGTTGTCCCCACCGACACGGCTATCCAGGAAATAGTCTGTGGCAAGAAGAAATAACGCACTAGCCCTACAATTACCATAACGAACATGGATATGAGAAAGAGATAAGTAGGCAGAGCGAATACTTTGCCGGTATCTCGTACGCCGCGCAAGTTAACAACCGTCATGAATGTAATAAGAATTACGCCAAGTGCGACACGGTAGGGAGTGAATAATGGAAAAGCCGAGGTAATGGCTGCTACACCGGCGGAAATGCTGACTGCTACCGTCAGAATGTAATCAACAAGCAAAGATGACCCGGCCAATAAACTCAAATTGTCGCTCAGGTTATCTTTGACAACGCGGTAAGCCCCGCCGCCCTGCGGGTAAGCATGCACGGTTTGGTAGTAAGAGGCAGCCACAATGGCTAACAGTGCGGCAATTGCAATCGCAATGGGAATACTCAGGTTGATAGCAGATGAGCCAGCGACGACTAGTACTAACAAGATTTCCTCGGTAGCGTATGCGGTTGAGGAAAGGGCATCGGAGGAAAGGACAGCTAACGCTTGTATCTTGCTTAGCCGCTCATATGCTAAGTGCTCAGTAGGCAAAGGGTTTCCGATGAAAAACCGTTTGGCTGCGGACCATTTTGTCATGTTAGATGATCTTCCACGGCATAGATTATTTTACCTCTTATAGTTCCAGTGTTGAATGATGCCAATACGCGCAGGAGGCCAATAAGACAAAAAAGCACGTCCCATGATGTAACTGTCATCAAGTGGTCCCCAACTGCGTGAATCATTGGAGTGATTGCGATTATCCCCCATGACAAAAACTTGCCTTGGTGACACTTTTGTTGGAGATAGTGTGCCGCGGATGGGCTCTCTGACGTATGGCTCATCTAACGGTTTACCGTCAATGTACACTTTGCCATCATGGACGGAAATTGTCTCGCCAGGAAGGCCGATAACCCGTTTCACGAAGCGCACTTTGGGATTGAGGGGATAATCAAAGACAATAATATCTCCCCGTTCCGGCGGGTGCAAGTGATAGGACACCCGTTCGACGAATATTAGTTGCCGGTTATGCAAAGTGGGGTACATGCTGCTCCCTTCAATGCGGTAATTGACCGCTACCTGGCGAATGGCCATGAAGAGAATCAGCGTAATTACGGCTGTTTCAATAACTTCCCAGACGAAAGACCAAATTGAATTGTCTTTTTTGCCCTTTGCATCATTTATCTCGGT
>WFQT01000484.1 GCA_015486895.1 Anaerolineae bacterium | reverse complement strand
GATCACGTTCATGCTCAACAGCGGCCTGCGAGTTAGCGAAGTGGCCGCCCTCACTCTGGAGGATGTGGAGGTTGGTGAACGAAAAGGCGCGGTGACCGTGCGTTCCGGCAAAGGGACGAAATCACGCACGGTACCCCTGAACGCCGAGGCGAGGCGGACGCTGCAAAAGTATTTGGTCGAACGGGAAGGCGAGGACAAGGACTGGCCGCTCTTCCTGGGCCAGCGTGGCGATCCTCTGGGCGACAACGGGATTCGTTACCTGGTGCGGAAATACGCGCGGCTGGCGGGGTTAGAGCATTGCTCCCCGCACACGTTGCGCCACACTTTCGCCAAGCGGCTGGTGGACGCCGGCGTCAGCTTGGAGAAGGTGGCGGCATTGCTGGGCCACGAAGATTTGAACACGACCCGCATTTACACGGTGCCGTCGCTGGATGATTTGGCCGGCGCGGTGGAGAAGATCGGGTAAACGTTGATGGTCGGTTCATCGTAATTGCTTCGGATCACACAGAGCGTTACAAGGTATGTTTTGTCAGAAGACCAAATTCAGAAACAGGTGGCTTTCCCAAGCGAGACATCATTTAGTTCTGATGCTGTGTGCCCAAGCCTGTGCTTGTAGAAGTGCTGAGAGGTATTGGGTCGCATTCTTGCTATCGTACGCCCAAACAAGACGGTTAAAATCTACGAAACGGCCGGGTAAGCTCTTGGGTGCGAGTGCGGTCTTGTTCAATAGTTTAACCGTTTTAGCTGCTAACGCAGTAAGTACATCATTACGCGACTGATACACCTGGCCTTTTATTTCAGCATCACTTCTGCGCTCCTCATCGGGAATGCGACTGGTCAGGACAGGAATCAATCGATCGATGATAGAAGGCGTGGCAAAACGAGTTGTACGACTGGAAAGACAAACAGCACTGATAACGGGTATGGGTACACTGACCACCTGCAGGTCAGTATATGGCGCACGGCGCATGTATTGCATGCCTGTTATTGCTGCGGATACGGTATCGGCAAACCTCTGAAATGATTTGTTGTCTACACCATCGAAGGCAACAACTGGAGATGTTGTCATCGCGTTCAAAACATGTACATAATTATGCTTCAGTGTAATAGTGGTGCCTTGAGTCAGCAACTCTATGATACTTCGGATCAGATTGCTTTTCCCGCTTCCCTCGTCTCCAATGGCGGCCAAAATAGGAAGTGGACGGACGTTGCCTAATAATGCGAGCATCCATATTTCCAGGAAGCTTCTCTGTGCTTCCTTTGTATACGCTGTAACGCCGATTGGCGTGTAGTAGCTCAGCCCAAACGCTTGCAGGTCATAGATAGAATGTGCCTCACAGGAATGTTCCCACTCTGGGAGCACCGCATCAATACCAAAAAAGATATTATCAGCGCCATTAGGGACTTTATCAAAACGGACTTCACCGCTGCTAGACTCATACACTTTGTAAACCCAGTGAGGACCAGAAGAGATATATAATACTTGGTTATTGAGCTTGCTTTGGTCACGCCACCAATAATGATACGAGTCTACACGTCTGTCTGAGTGCTTAGAGATCATCTTCTGTTCCCTCCCAACAATGAAATCAGAGTTGCCAACCCGCGGGCAACAATGGGTGTCTCGCCCTCTATCCGCTTGGCTTCCTGCTCCTCACCGCCGCCGCGAACATGGGGGCGGACGAAAGTGTAGCCTTGTGGCACAGAAACACCAAAATTGTGGGCTATTCTTTGCGCTTCGGCGCTGGCCTGCCAACCGGCGTGAAGCTGCCGTAAATGCCCCCGCACCCCGTGAGCTCGGTGGTGGATACGTTCTTGCTCGTCTTTCGTGCTCCAGTTATGCCTGCCGGTCAGCCGAAATGCGCTTCTGCGCGCCGGCAGAATGCGCGTATGTTGTGTAACCCTGCTTCTCTGTTTCCCTTTGCGGCGCTTTCTATCGCGTTTTTGCCGGCCGGCCTGCTCCGGCATGGCCTTTTCACCAGCGATCTTCAGATCTCGCCATAACGCTGCCAGAGTGGCATCGACAGCCGGTTTCGCCGACTTCGAAACGAGGAATTCTCGCACACCTTCCTGCGGCGACCACCGGAAAGAAGGACCGCCCGGACCGGTTGCCAATGCTTGCACCCACAGCCCGTCCGGCATAGCCCAAATGCGCAAGGTCTGGGTGCCCCACGTGCGCAGCGGGACGCCGTCAGGCAAAGTCACCCGGAACGCTCCAAGCGGCACGAACACAGCGTGCTCTTCCGCTTCATTAACAAGCGTGCGGGCAATGGCGCCGGCCAAGTCATTGTTCTCCGGCTTCCACCCGTCAGGCCACTCTCCACCGGAAAGATCAACACTCCAGGAAGCATCATGCCCCTGAATAAGCCACTGCAATGTGTCGCCTGGCACCGATTTCACAGTCCATTCCAGCACTTGCTTCCATAATGTGCCCAAAACAGCCGGCGAACCAGGCGAGTAGTTTGCACCATTGACATCCAGTGTCCGCCGTTCTGACAGGGCGAGCCACGCTATGGCAGCGCCTAACAGAAGTTGTGAGTCCACGACTGCTTTGTGCGCGCCGGTATCGGCCAATCGCCGCATCACCTCCGGCTTCCACAATAGCCTGCCAACCGTCAGCCAGAAACGTGCTCTGTCCACAACTCCCGCGGGCAGCTGCACTTCCTGCTTTCCCAAGATGAGAGCATCAATGAACTGATCGGCAATGGCAACAATTTCCCGATTGTGAAGTCGGCTAAGCTCCGGGCTGTCTCCCGACGCGTTGCACACAGTCGCCAGCACATCGGCACCCATATTCAAGTATGCGGAGACAGCCCCGTGACCCGTTCCTTTCACGGCGCCCACCACTGCCCCCGCCACAATGGGTGATAAATTGCCTTGTTCCTCGATATCATGCAGGGCAGCAATAGGATCAACATGGCGGTCGAAAAGGAATCGGATAGCAATCCGATTGCCGACGCCTAAGACGCCGACGGCCGAACCCGAGAATGGCACCGATCGAAAGATAGGGCTGTACTTCGCGGACCAACGCTCCCACGACATTCCGTCGTGGATATCCTCGTTTATGCGGAGAGGAGACACGGGCACATCGGACAAAGAGACAATATCCAAACGTGGAACATTGGAATCACGAGAGGCTGCGGCTACCGGGGCCGGTTGGGACTGGGCGAGGGCTTGCCAAAGGGTCTCAGGCGTCGGGTATCGTTTGTAAAGCGCGTCTCTCGCTTTATCGAACTCTTGCATGCTCCACGGTGTTGCGGATTCAAGCGTAGCAAGAGCATCTTGCGCAAACACATTCAACCTGTTACGGATGACCAGCTTTCTCTCCGACCGCTGTTTATCGCCGTAGAACACAAAGGCAACCTGGTCTTGTCCGGCCAGTGTACGCAAATACGAGAAGCCATCCGCACCCCGTTGGTAAACATTCAACCAAGTTTCGTAGAGTTCGCTGCGGACCTGCACCATGACGGCGATGAGCACAACACGCCCTTCGACCATCACCCCTGCTCTCATCTCTAGAACGGGTGACGGACCCAACTGCGCGATGGCCGCCGATGTCTCTCTGATAAGGAACGCCACCAGTTCCTTGCCTTTGACCCGTAGTTTGGTGTAAATCATCATCCCGGGCGTCATCTTTTGAATAACAAGGGTTGGGTCTGCCATTGGCTGTGTCACAACGGGTTCCTCCGAATAGCTGCCGGCAGGAGCGGCAACAAGGCATGGATGCCCTCTGCCCATTCTCCATCCAAGATCAGAAGATCGGGATATACCTGTTTCCAGCCCGGAAACAGGTGTCCGTCCACAGTGAGGCCTCTGCGCACTTTCATCACACCGCCTCGCTCGGACATGGCAACGTAAACGTCAAAGCCGGCACGCATGACCGGCTTGAGCAGGTTGAGTGTCCCCTCGTACACTGCCACTCGCCACGGCCCCACGATCTCCTCCTCTATCGCGCGGAGAAGCTCCGATGCGTTTGAACTCTCGGCGATGACCTCCACATACTGACCAACGATGCGGCCCTGTTTCAAATGGGGCAGTGCATTGGAGAGAGGCCAGGTTCCTTCCAATGCCAAAGAGACGGCATCGCGGGCAGCCGGTACGTAAAGATCACCGGCGTTGTCTCGGAGCCACCACAGAATGTGCTTCAAGCTGCCGCCGGCCCCGTACCGTTCCAGCTTTGCGTCCGACGCTGCAATAAGGTAATGCACCACCTCTCTGCTGCGCTCATCCAGGGGCAATTGGTACAAAGCGTGACGTACCGCTTGTGCGTCCAACGGGGTTTCTTCCACGGGGATGTCTCGCAGTGTAGCGAGAAGCACTTGCAAGGGGGTCGGAGAAATCATCTTTTATTCCTCTCGCATGTTACGCCGCCCTTGGCGGATATACTCATCCACGTCATCAAGAGGCACTCGCCAAGCTTTCCCCACCTTTCGGGCATGCGGAAACCGCCCGATTTGCACGAGGCGTTGTGCAGACTGTGGACGAATGTGCAGTATCCCGGCCAACTTCTTGGCCATTACAAATTGATCCTTCCGCCACCCTGTGACGGTGTGCCCCCGGCAAGGTGCGGCGTAAGGCGTGCAGGCAGTCGTATCATCCACGGTGCATGTGTCAAACCGAAGACTGACTGTGACCTCTTCAGTCCTCTCTGCTTGACAAATAATTTTCTTTGCATCGCCGAGCGATACGTCTGTGACAACCGCGACTGACGATCCACATACAGGGCAGCGGACCGGTACGGCGACGGCTTTGACGCCGACCTCTTCACCACACAAAAGACACTTCACTTGCATGAGCGCGTTAGCCGGTAGCATCATTATCCGCGCTGTCCGCCTCCGTCGTCACCGCGGCAGACAAGACAAAATCCAAGTGGTTCAAGAACTTCTGGAGTAACGGGAGCTCGGCAGAGCTCGCCTCTACAACCTTATAATTCAGTAGCACCCAGGAAGACAAGTTAATCAGCCCTCCGTCAGGTAACAGAACGACCGGCTGGCCGTGACTGGATGCAGAATGCGCCGTAGTGATGGTTGCATCAATTTCATGTCTTTCCCCGTCGCCAAGTAAGTCAACATATGATAACCTCATATCGGCCTCTCCTTGCTGTACATATACCCTCGGTTTTCTTCCCTCCAATTATACACAGCTTTTTCTGTGCATCAAGTGCCGGGGATTAGGATTGGAGTGATCGGGTATAAATCCAGACTTTGTTCCTGGTTTCGTAAACTTCCATCTTTGTTGCAGACCCTGCCCCTGTGCAATGAGGCGGCATGCGAATAGGCCAATCCCTTTCACCCTCCCAGCAATGAAATCAAGGTCGCCAACCCGCGGGCAACAATGGGTGTCTCGCCCTCTATCCGCTTGGCTTCCTGCTCCTCACCGCCGCGAACATGGGGTCGGACGAAAGTGTAGCCCCCGGTGTCAGTTCGCGTGCGATAATGGCCCATAGGTTTTCACCCAAGTGGCCCAATGATTCGTGGGCCACTTGGCCACGATTTGACAGGCTGTCCAAATTCAGGCAAGCGCCATAGGACGATATGTTGCTATTTAGCTGAGCCAGAACATGTAGCAATGGCCGCGAAGCCGCTCGCATTGGCTTCGGCAATAACCCAGTTATCATCATAGATGTAGCACTTAATGCTACCTGCTCCAGAGGTAGGCTGGATAATCTGGGCTGAAATGTACAAAAAGTCGCCGCTCTCGAAACCGGAGTACGGGTTACAGAAAGGGATTTTATAGTTGCCTTGATCGGTTCCGCCACGGTCATTCTGCCAAGTAAGTGACACACCTGTGACAGATTCTCCTGTAATCACATATCTGACCCCAGACCTAGAGTCAACGCATTTCTCAAAGGGCGAGCGGGTATCCGGCGTAGCTATCGTCTGAGCTATATTCAAGGTTGATAGCACCACCGTTGTCGATATAAAGTGGGAACTGATCCATGCCTCTTTATGGCTGGCCAGATTGACTTTCACCCAGGAGCCGGTGTTGTCACGCGCCAACATAGTTAGCTTGTCCCCCTTCTTCACCTTGGCTACCACAGCGTAATTCGTACCCGGCCCCCTGCGGACATTGAGCACGCTGGCTGTGATAATTGCAATCTTACTTGGGCTGGGCGATTCAGTAGAGCTGTTAGCAGTTGCAGCCGCCATAGGCACTTCAGTCGCCTGCGCCTGTGCGATTGCCGTGCCTGTCGTTACGACCTTTGTAGTTGCTGCAGAGGGAGATTTATTCACTGGCTGTTCACTGCTTGTTGCACATCCCGCGAATGCGTACAGCGAGAGAAAGAGCACCACCGCAGCAAAAATGTAGCCTTTCTTGTACCCGGTAATCCTTTGCCAAAGCGATGTTGTCATTTTGTTTTCTCCTTTTCAATTCTGAATTATAGGCTGCCAGAGACGGAAACGTCGTCCGAAAGCGATACGTGCCAACACTGGGTCGTGGTCCGTAGCCCGTTCCACTGCTTGGTCATAGAATTCTGCATTAGCATGCACGTCTCGAACAGTGGCTGTGCCTGGCATAGCCAACGCTGAACTGACCAGAATGTGATCCAGCGTTTCCGAGTTGCCATTGTGGATGTAGGTATAACGACTGCGAAGTGGTAAACGTTCGGTCAAGTTGGTCAGTACGCCTCCCTTCAGCGTTTGCAATGATTCGGAGAATTCATAATCATTGAGGTCACCTAAGACAACCAGTTTGGCTTGCGCATCAATGGTCAGGATTTGCCGAACGAAAGTATTCACCGCCCGCGCCTGGGCTACCCGCTTTGCCTCTGAATTTTGTTGTGGCGGCTGGATACGGCCAAAAAGCGGGTTGTCGCCCCCCTTGGAACGGAAATGGTTAACAATGACGAACAACTTGCGCCCCTGAAAGACAAATTCGCCGGCCAGAGGCTTGCGAGAATGGGCAAACGCTGCATTGCCAGGATTGATGCGCCCGGGGCTGAAGGAAAGTTCTGGCCCATGGCCGCTATTGACCACAGACACGCTGTTTGTCGCAGTGCCCCCCGGCCTGTCCACGAAGCGTCCCCTGTCGGGGCGGAAGAGAAAGCCAACCCGGATGTTGCCCCCTGGCTGTCCGCCGTCCTGATTATTCTGGGGATCAATCTCTCGATAAGCATAATGCGGCCCACCGGCAGCCGCGATGGCCGCAATCAACTTGCCGAATGTCCGGTCGGCGGCCACCACACCGTCGTCGGTCGGGCCGGAATTGTCCTGCATTTCCTCCAGCCCAATGATATCCGGGGAGCGCAGCCGATTCACGATGTCAGAGGCAAGCACCTGAAAGCGGCTATCAGCGTCACCCGGGTCAAGGTTGTCCACGTTGAAAGCAGCAATGCTAAGCGTTGTTGTAACCGCGGCCGGCGCGGTTTCCTCGACGATGCCGCCGGAAACAGGTGTTGGCAAGGCAGATGTGTTCAGCAGCTTGAAATTGCCATAGCTGTAGCTCACCACCGCCGTGATGGGCGTCGTGAAAACGTCGCCCACGTTCACACTGGGCGGATGCTTGACCAGCACATCGTCGATGATGAGACGTTCCGGGTTGAAATCGTTCGGCCGGATGACCAGTCCCCCTAACTCGGAGCGCAACCCTGCCGTCGCGCCGTTGTCGCCGACGACCACGATTTCCCCGTAATGGCTGGTGGGACCCACCACCACAGCGTGATTGACCTGCACCAGCATCCCTTCCAGCGACTCGTAGAAATCGATGCCGTCGTTGACGGGATCGAAGACGCCGCTCGTCTCCACATCTCCGGTCGCGTCGTCCTCTATGATCGTGGCAGGCGGCCTGCGCCCTCCCACGCCGATGACCACCGGCGTTGGCAGCGGATTGCCATGAGACAAAACAGAGACAGTGACGTCACCAGCAACCTCGGTTGTGGAAAGATTGCCGCTGCTGTGTCCGCCAGGGTAATACTCCTTCACCTGGCCGGTCACGGAGACCAGATCCCCCGGAGCCACCGGCAACGAGGCATTGGCGTACACGTAGATGCCCTCGGAGGTCGCAATGTCGTTATCCGGCACCGGGTCTTGCATGTAGAACCCCTTGCTTGTCTTGACCGTGACAACGCCGCGAGTATGCACTTCCCTCCCGACATAGGAAGAGATATGCCCCGCACCTTGTATAGTATGGATAGGCGTGACAGGTGCAAGAGTGGGCGTAATGGTCGGCGTTGGCGTCGGGGAAGGCGTCGAGGCGGGTGCGCCGCCTGTGCAATTGGCGGTATGAGAGCCGAGGCCGCTGAAGGTGTCCTTGGGGTAGCCATTCCACTCCACGGCGAGGTCGAAGCCGTTCGAACCGTTGGGGTCGCCATGGCAAATACTTGGCTTGCGACGCAGGGTGTGGTCTTTCGTGGTAGTCGCTCCGCTGCCCCACTGGCTTCCCGGATCAGCGCCGACCTGGCCAATGACGTCGACGGGATTACCTTGCTTTTCCAGAATGACTGCATCATCGCCGTTGAAGTTGATCACGGCACCGTTGGTCGCATCGGCTTTGGACAGGACGGCGGCGGATGCCCTGCTATTAGCCAGGACGTAAACAGCACCAGAGGGCAATGAGCCGGATAGAGCCATAGACTTCCGCGAGGAGCCGCCGTTGAACGAGACTGCGACTCGATAGGCGCTCAGGTCTACGCTCTGCCCGGTGCAGTTGTATATCTCCAGCGCTTTGTTGTAGCTGGAACCTTCCACGTATTCGCTGAAGAAAAGCTCAGAGCAGGTGCCCGCGGTAGAAGCCGAGACTCGCGCGGACACATGTGCAGAAGCAAACAGAAGAGATACCAATATCAAAGCGGCCAGCAGCGGAAGACGTTTCATCGCAGAACTCCTTTCTCCCAAAGTGCACCAAAAATCGAATGGAACGAGAGGACGGCCGCAAACACAAGCGTCATCGTTCTTGTATCATAAAGTAACAATGATAATTGCCAATGAGAAGAAAATCCTATGGGTCTGTCAATCACACAGGGGGTCGGTTCTGTAGTTTGGGCTAACTGAAGAGTTTTCCCCAAAATGCAGGGAAGTCGTTCTCAACGTTAGTTCGCTCGGAACGAGTAGTACCCATCAAGGCAAGCATAGGCGGAATAAATAACACGGCTGTCGGTGAATCAACTGGGACGCACATTTGACAATTAGCTTGACTTGAGAACACACCATAAATTACAGGCCGCTCCTCCAAATTCGGTGATGATAGCGAATAAGTCTTTATCATGCGTGACTAGGGTTATGTTAGTTTTCATTGCTGTTTCAGCAATAAGAATGTCCTGTAAGTTGTTTCGTTTTCTTTTATTCACTTCATTCAACCGTGATCGCATTTTGCTGTACAGTATCCCATCACTCAGCCTGCTTTCGCCTAAACGGGACACACCGATAACGAATGATTCAGTTGGAAGCTGCGTAAGTTGGGGAATTAATGAGAATACTTCCTCCAACTGAGAACGCCTAGTGGCATCAGGTGTAGCCAGGATTTCATCATACTGAATGTGGGTAGCAAAACACTCTCTTCCGTTTAGCAATGCAATATCAATGTCGCTATCTAAGATACTGTTGAAAATAACTGTATCGAACATATATCCGCCCATATGAAACCTTTCCAAACTAACATGAATGGCCACTGTCATGGGTTGCTACTTACAATGTTGGGCTTCTCAGTCTTCGTGCGACTAGATCAATGAGTCCCTGCTGTCCGCTGACTAAGGTTAAGGTTGACCCCTTTGTCAAGACCACGGACCGACGTTGCGGGTTGTGGGTATTGCTTTCCTTTCTCAGGAAGTTACATCGCTTCAGCACAACCAGTCACCCGGCTGCACCGGTTACCTGCTATGCGGCTGTCTAACTGTCATCAAGATTGGTCTTCCGCCGGCTAGCAGACTACGGGTTTCAGGACACCCTATACGCTGGTTAGGGAGTACTTCTCATATTCCCGAGTACGCCATAACTTATGAACTCTCACCGTCTTCCCAAGCCGAGCAAGAGCGAGAATAAACTTCTATCTTGATCAGCCGCCAAAAGCTCCCTTCGAGCCGATAGCCGCCCGAGTTCGATCAGTAGGTCTTCGTGCTCGCGACGTAGGACCCGTTCTTTCTCATGCAGAACTTGATACCCATCATGCTCAGCCAACCGTACTGTCACAGCGGCCTCCCTCAATTTCTCATTCGAATATACTGGCTTCCCCCTCTCATCTCTCTCTTGGGCAATCTCCAATAGAAGCCGCGCCCGGATAAGTTGAATCTCCTCACGTATCTCGCCCAGTTTTCTACCAACTTGACGACTCTCTTTGTCCAAAGCAGTCATCTGATCAATGAGGTTGAGTAATTCTTCTTTTTCCTCTGCCATTTGTTGTGTCCTTCCTGCATAATCCTCTAACGATAGCGTCAGCAGCACGGCTTTACAAGTCAACCACCTTTGCTGGTGGGCCGGGCCTACGCTGCCTTCAATTTGTTGCTCATTGCGCGCGGTGAAACCGCACTCGTGGAATGAAAGGTTGGGCTCTGTTAAACTCCAAACTATACCCAAGTCTCTACACCGAAATGACGATATAGATCTGCGGTCAAGAACCTATAGAGCTGATTGACTACTGGCATCGGGTCAAAAAGATAGCCGGCCGCACTCCAAGACGACTCTTCTATTTCATATTGCCTACCATTTATCCGAATTAGATGCTCTTGAGTGTTTACTTCAATTAGTTTGCCGTTTGCCACATATACCAAGAGTTTCGGTAGAGAAGCAGAAGAGTTGTCTACATGGAACTCTTCAACTACCGGTCCAGGGCTTCCCTCACTATGACGGTACACAAAGATTATTGAAGTGTTTAGGTCTAGATAAGGGCTTCTTGGGAATCGAAATTGATTCGCTGCAATGAATTCTGCATATTCAGCTATGGCCGCTGATAACACAGATCGAACCCCTTCCATTATTTTTTCTGTACCATAGCCTGACCATATCCATCTTCCTGAGAGTCCGGATTTCCGCCTGGGGAATGGTCGTTGAATGGTATTAACCCCACGCGCTTGCAAGTATTTCAAGGCTTCAAACACTAACCTGATAGGCAGGACTCTCGAGCTGATTACGAAGATAACATCTCCTTCAAACCTCTCAGAAGGTTCTAAATTCCAAGAACGAACATGCTCGCTCACGGCGTCCAAGTCCAAATACATCAGCATTTTATTCGCACCCACCACTCTTCTTGCCACCACCTCGGAAATTCGTAATAATCGTTCATTCAAAGCCAAATCAAAGTCTTTTAGTTCCAGCTCATCCGCTTTTGGATCGAGTCCCAGTATGTTTGAATACCTATCCGTAAAGGCAAATAGAATATCAGCTGCTGCTGTTTTACCTCGAATAGGCAGCAATTTGGCCTTTACTACTCGACGGACTTTATCAAAGACAAACTCCTCAGCTTGAATCTTCGGCGGCTTTCTATGCATTTGAGATTGCCCAATTCGCTCAACAGCATTCTTGGCCACTTCATCTGAACCTTGAAATCGAGAAAGAAAGGAATCGACTCTTACTTTGCAAATCAATGGATATGGCCTGCCCGAGGGTATTTTGTAGAGTTGATAGGAGACCCAGCGATTATCTGAGGAGATAATTCCCACTCCCAATTTCCATACATCGGAATATAAAGCCCTCTTCACCGCTGGAAATTCCGTGTCCAGAAGGACGTTTATAGTATCTATGTATTGCTGGAGATAAGAAATTTCATCATGGGATATTCCGTCTAGGGAGAGAAGATCTGCGACTTTTTCACTCAAAATAGGAAAGTCAGCCACTCGTCTCTGGTAATCGGAGACAATGCCTATCCACCGATGAATATATCCATTACCTCCATCAATAGTGTCTGTTTCCCCAAATCGAATTACGAAGCTTTGTTGGCTAGGCTTGTATTCGGGCATCTCCCGGCAAATATGCCGCCAATATCCCACACGCTCGACCGTATCCATACAAATCAATAAAACTGGAAGTGTAGATTTTTCGCTGTAAGCCACGAGCGAAGAAGGACACTGGTATTTAGTGGCTTTTTCCGCGATCTTTCGGATTTGGACTTCCATCTTGCCCAGAGGAACACCATTTTCACCTACAATCTCGATATAGCCATCTACGTTGGGATACTTGTCGCGTGACTTAACATCTAGCTTGATCAGCTGGTGATTTATTAGGTTATATAATAGCGCGATCGTTTCTTGTTCGGCAGCATCAGTAGATGGATAAGGTGCAGCCCCGGTCCTATTTTTCATCCAACGCTCCAGCAAGAAAATGAATCAAATGAGTTGCCTACCAACAGCGTAGGCCGCCCGCCATGCTTGCAATTGCACCACACTTTCAGTATAGCCCGAACTGACAATTTTCGCGTTGCTTACCTACCGCCGAAGGCGGGCCGACTACATCTGGAGTTGGGTGGCGTACCCCTTAAGGTTGACCCCATTGTCAAGACCACGAAACGACGAAAATAAGTAAGATTTCAAACAGAAAAGAATGGCCTGTTGTAGCAGTAGTGGTTATGGGATTGTGGGAAAGTCGGAGCGTTAGTCTGCGTAGACTTTTCCACAATCCCACAACCAAATCATTTAGGCATCATAGACCTCCTTTGGTGCGCGGTACGACAAACTCTGATGCGGACGTTCTTGATTGTAGAATCTAAAGTAAGCACCCAAGCCTGCTTCCAATTCCGGGACAGAGTTGTAATCGCGCAAGTAAATGTGCTCATATTTCATCAAGCGCTGCACCTGTTTATGGTTGATCGTCTTAGTACCCTTTGCTGCATCCAGCGCAACTTTGGCTCCACTGAAAAAAGACCTCAAAAATTCGCGAAAATTCTCGAGTTTTGCTAAACTGTGGATAAGAGATAGCGAAGTGCTATCAATG
>WFQT01000483.1 GCA_015486895.1 Anaerolineae bacterium | reverse complement strand
GCGCAGCATTTCCAGGGCACTTATGAGCCGGGGCCGAGTCTCTTTGGGCTCAATGATGTCATCCACAAAACCGCGCCCGGCGGCAATGTATGGGTTCGCAAACTTGCGCCGATATTCTGCCACCAAACGAGCCTTCTCCGCTTCTAGGTCTTCTGATGCTGCCAATTGCCGTCGGAAAATAATCTTGACCGCGCCGTCTGGCCCCATGACGGCGATCTCAGCCATGGGCCACGCTAAGTTGAAGTCCCCCCGCAGGTGCTTGCTGCTCATGACATCGTAAGCCCCACCGTATGCTTTGCGGGTGATGACTGTCAACTTGGGAACAGTCGCCTCCGCATAGGCAAAAAGCAGCTTAGCGCCGTTGCGGATGATGCCGCCGTGCTCTTGCACGACGCCGGGCATGAAGCCGGGCACATCTTCAAAGGTTATCAACGGAATATTGAAAGCGTCACAGAAGCGGATAAAGCGAGCAGCTTTGAAGCTGGCATTGATGTCCAGCACTCCGGCTAACACTGCCGGTTGGTTGGCAATGATGCCAACGGGATGTCCCCCTAAGCGAGCAAAGCCTACTAAAATATTCTGAGCGAAGTGCTCATGTACCTCAAGGAAAATCCCATCATCTACCACGTGCCGTACCACATCTTTCATGTCATACGGCTTGTTAGGATTCTCCGGTACTATATCGTTCAACGACTCGTCTTCCCGCAGAGGATCGTCGGTAGACGGCTGATAGGGTGGCTCTTCCATGTTATTCTGCGGCAAATAGCTGAGCAACTGTTGCGCCAGGAAAATGGCATCCTCTTCGTTCTCAGCGGCAAAGTGGGCAACACCACTCTCGGTAGCATGAGTCCAGGCACCGCCTAATTCCTCGAAGGTCACATCTTCGTGGGTGACCGTTTTGACGACCTCGGGGCCGGTGACAAACATGTGGCTAGTCTGTTTGACCATGATGATAAAGTCAGTGATGGCAGGAGAGTAAACCGCTCCGCCGGCACATGGCCCTGTCACTAACGAGATCTGGGGAACGACGCCGGAAGCTAAAGTGTTACGCAAGAAAATATCGGCGTAGCCTCCTAACGAGATCACCCCCTCTTGGATGCGAGCACCGCCGGAATCATTAATGCCAATAACAGGGGCACCTATTTTCATGGCCATATCCAGGATCTTACAGATTTTCCGAGCGTGAGCTTCAGAAAGGGAACCACCAAAAACGGTAAAATCCTGCGAATAGAGAAGCACGGGCCGTCCGTCTATAGAGCCATAGCCGGTTACCACCCCGTCACCCAGGGGGCGGTTGTTCTCCATCCCAAAATCGTGGCTCTGGTGGACAACAAAAGGGTCTATTTCTCGGAAGCTTCCTTTGTCCATCAGCAGATCTATCCGCTCCCGGGCCGTCAGCTTTCCTTTCCGGTGCTGCTGTTCAATGCGCTTTTCGCCTCCCCCTAAACGTGTTTGCGCACGCATTTGTTTCAACTGCTCATACTTTTCCTGATGGAGCACGCATTTCCTCCTGCTGAAATAATAAATGAAGTATTAATGATCTTAGAGACTTGGACTTTGGCCAAATGGCAAGGTACTATCCTGAAAGTAGGAGGCAGATAAACGCCGATCTGATTTTCATCCTCCCTCGTGCGGGCGTGCCAACGTTGGGGGCTGTCCTGAGAATAGCGGCCACGAATTGCGCAAATTGCACGAAGACGAAGCCGATAGGGCTTGCATGTAAAGGCGAAGCATGCCTCGCCTTTACTTCATGGGATATAACGGTGTTTTCCGCTGCAGGTTACGACATTGCCGGATACTCCTGGCAGTGCCATGAAACATCTGTCTTCCTTCCTTTTTCGGGCTGGTTCATTTTCTCGTCATATCCCGTTCTCAATTCATTTTGCCCATTCTGACGATGGTGCTACCTGCAGCAAGATTTTCCCTATTTGTGCATCGTTTAGCATTCGTTGCAAAGCTTCCCGATACGCTTCTATGGGATAGGTCCGGTCGATGAGGGGATGTAACTTGCCTGCCCATATTAAGCTCATTACCTGGATGAACTCGTTTTGGTTGCCCATGGTGGAGCCGATGATGCTGATCTGCTTGCTGAAAATGACTCCAATGTTGGCATTACTCTTAGGACCAGTGGTTGCTCCAACTGTAACTAGCCGTCCTCCTTTGACAAGAGCACGCAGGCTCAAGGGGAAAGTAGCCTCGCCTACGTTATCCACCACGACGTCCACCCCGCGACGGCCAGTAGCAGTGTAAAGCTGTTTACTCCAGCTCGCATCGTGGTAGTTGTAGACGATATCGGCGCCCAACGATAGCGCTTTCTCCGCTTTAGCCTGGTTGCCGGCTAAGGCGTAGACCGTGGCCCCGGCAAACTTGGCGATCTGGATGGCGGCGCTATTCACTCCACCGCCGCTACCGACTACTAACACCGATTCACCGGCCCGGAGTTTAGCCCGGGTGATAAGCATCCGCCAGGCAGTGAGGAAGACCAACGGCGCTGCAGCAGCAACTTCGTCAGGAACATGATCCGGCACGGCGATAAGGTTACGGGCTGGGACTTTGACGAACTCGGCGTAAGTGCCATGCACATGTTCACCCAAGATGTGAAACGAAAGACAAAGAGAGTGTTCACCTCGCTGGCAGAATTCACATTTGCCGCACCACACGCCGGGGTTAGCTGTCACCCGCTGGCCCACCTTCCAGTCAGTGACATCTTTTCCCACTTGAACAATGGTGCCCACCATGTCTGAGCCAAGGATGTGCGGCATTTCCAGGTTCAAGCCTTTCCATCCCCGCCGCACAAAGTCATCTAATCGGTTTAGGGCTGCCATGCGTACTTGTACCAGTACATCATCAGGGCCGATGGCCGGTACCGGCATGTCATCCACGACCTCGAGAACGTCCAAACTGGGGCTATGGCGGCGAAAAATGATTGCTTTCATCGGCTGCGTCCTCACTGTTAACGCCTTAACGTAAATGGAGTTCATTGCGGGCAATGACTAATCGCTGGATTTCCGAGGTACCCTCGTAAATCTCAGTTATCTTCGCATCCCGGAAGTAACGCTCTAACGGCAATTCTTTGCTATAGCCCATGCCGCCATAGATTTGGATAGCTTGATGGGTGCAAAACATGGCGGTTTCGCTGGCAAATAACTTAGCCATGGCCGCCTCGGTGGTGAAGCGCTGACCACTGCTCTTAGCGGCCTCTTTTGCTAAAGCCGCCTGGTAGATGAGCAACCGGCTGGCTTCGATGCGCGTCTTCATGTCGGCAATTTTCCACATGATACCTTCAAATTGGCCAATTTTCTTGCCGAAGGCTTCCCGCTCGCGAGCCCATTCCAATGCTGCGTCGTAAGCAGATTCAGCCACGCCCAATGACTGGGAAGCAATGCCAATCCGCCCCGCGTCTAAAACCGTCATGGCGATCTTGAAACCCTTGCCCGGCTTGCCTAACATGTTCTCTACTGGCACTTTGTAGTCTTCAAAAAGAATCTCGCTGGTTGCTGAGGCGCGAATACCTAATTTCGGCTCCACTTTGCCGCGCACAAACCCAGGCTTATCCGTCTCAATGATGAAAGCAGACACACCGTGGTGCTTTGGCTTGGCGTCGGGGTCGGTCATGGTGAACACTACGATATAGTCGGCCACCGGCCCGCCTGTAACCCAGCTCTTCCGGCCGTTGAGGATGTAATAGCTGCCATCGTCGCTTAGCGTCGCCCGTGAGCGCATGGTGCCGGCGTCGGAGCCGGACATGGGCTCGGTGAGGGAATAGGCACCGATTTTGCGTCCGCTGGCAACGTCGGCTAAGTACTTGTGTTTTTGCTCTTCGGTGCCAAAGTGCAAAAGGCCGTAGTTGAAGAGGGAGTTGTTGACCGACATGATCGTGCTAGTCGCCACATCTGCTTTAGCCACTTCCTCCATGGCTAAGACATAGGCGACCGTGTCCATGCCGGCGCCTTCATATTCCTCCGGTACTTCAATTCCCATCAAACCTAATGCCCCCATCTTTTTAATGATGGGCAGAGGGAATTCTCCTACTTCATCGTAATGTTCAGCCACCGGGGCTATTTCTTTCTGGGCGAAATCGCCCACCATTTCTTGAATCATCTTGTGTTCTTCAGTGAGATGCAAGTCCATGGACAAACCTCCTCGTCTGTAAAAATGTAGATTATTAATTCGTCCAGCCACGTGGTGATACCTGTCTCTTATACACATCT
>WFQT01000482.1 GCA_015486895.1 Anaerolineae bacterium | reverse complement strand
TCTGGGCCAGGTGGTCGTCGGTGAGTGGGTGAGCGAAGTTGAGGATGAGCATACGGCTAAGTCACCTTCTCACCCTTCTTGTTAAGCAGAGGTAAACCCTGTTTATCATCCTGCCCCAACGGTAGCGGGAACGCTCCTTCGCCTCGCTTTTTGTTCCTTACAAACCATTCGAAATTCTTGCCCTCTGAGTCGGGCTTCACTCTCACGCGTGGATAATGGATGGGCAGATTTGGTGGGTCGCCAAGCAAAGCCCGCAAATCGGATAGAATGACATCTTCAAAATCATCGCCGTAGATGCTCCGCATTTCATCGAGAAAATCTTCCTCGTATCGCTTCCATTCAGTCTCTTTCAATGACTTCCAACCTGCGTCTGGCTCCAGAGACTTCAGCCGTGTTTCCCAATCAATAATTTGTACTCGTGCCGCCGTGATTTTGACCGATCCAAATCCCAATGGCTTGGCGTACCCGAGGCGGTGGTACATGTTGTTTTCCAGTTCCAAGGCGTAGAGCAACGCGCCCAACTCCAGCGGGGCTAGATTTTCAAAATCCACGGTAAACTTAAACATGGCACCTGGCTTGAGCGCACCTTTAATTGTGCGGTTCTGATCATCCTTGATGCCCTCTGCACGACGATACTCCTGCTCGCTCAGTTGTTTACCGTGATGGCGGTAAAACTTGCGTCCGCGGAGGCGTGCGTTTTCGGTATCATAATCCACTGTGGCGTCTGGGTCGCCTTCCGCGTTGAGCAAATAGAAGGCCGTCGTCGTTGGCTTAGGGGAGGAAAGGATAGCCAGCGGGATATCGGGCAACTCATCTCCTGTACTAGGTACCAACGTGCCGTGAGAGAAACGCACACGGCCGGCATAGGCTGTAGGAACATCATGGCCGACATCCTCTGCAGCTCCGCGTACCCAACCGAAGACGCGGCAAGCGGGACACAAGGAGTTAATATCCCGGCACTGACGCAGAAAGTCAGGTAATAGATCGCCGACTCCGTGCTCATAACTCACACGCGGGACTGAAACAGGCACAATAAATTCGACACGTGGGGCATTGACTGTCCCTTCCAACAGCGCATAAACCAATTCGCCGCCTTTCAACTTGCGTTCTCTATCCTGATACACGAACCGACTGAACGCCGGGTCGTCACCGACTGGCTGATCTGGTGTTTTATGTTTCTGGCGACGTTTTTGCACTGCATCCCGATGACGCTTCTGGTAGTCTTTAATCAAGGCTTCATAAGCCGATCGCACTTCTTCTGGGAGGTCAACAAATTCAGGACCCGTTCGATTATTTTCTGCTCGAAAGAAAAACCGTTCGCTATGCTTGGACTCTATGTTCTGATTGGTGATACACAGCCAGCCTTGTACCACCATTTCGCCTCGTCCAGGGGTAGGCAAGTCCTCCTGTCGTTTCCGTATTTGTACCACATCCCAGAACTGAATTTTAGGATGCGGATGTTGGAAGGGACGTAGCAAGGCATAGCAACTCTCTCCATGCTTTACCCTGTCCGGATTAGACACGGGGTTCTTAGTGCGCTCAATGAAAGATTGCCTGCTACTCAATTGCTTCTCACTCAGCTTACGTCTCCTGGGGCCAATACCCCTCAGCGTCTTGCTTGGCTTGATGGGCCAATAACTTGCATTCCAGGCAGCATACTGTTTCCCTTCTGGACTCTTTCTATCGGGAGATTCTATTTGCAAGGGAGTGGTTCCAGTTAGCAAGCGCAACCGCCATTCGTCTCCATCATGTTCCACACGGGCAGGAACCAGCCAAGGAGCACGCCTAGAATTAAAATGGTAACTCAGTGGATCTTGATCGGTCGTTACAAAGCAAGAATTCGTCACAGTCTCGAAAACTGAGCGAACCATCCCGCGCAGGCTGCTGGCTGGCAGGGCTGGCTGGTCATCCAGTTGAAAGAAACGGTAGGTGTGATGCTTTACATCCTTATCGTTGACCCGAACGGTCTCGACTTGAATTGCGTGTGAATCAGAAATGAACAGGGGCGTAATCGCCTCCACCGTGCAAGTGATGCGCCCGGTAAGGCCTATGTAGCGGTCGTGAGGAGGAGGCGAGCAACTTCCAAGTACGTTGTCTTTCGGGCGAGGGGCGTCGAGGAGACGCACAAAATTGTAGGGATTGAGAAAGCGATACCCTTGGGAAGGAGCATATTGGGGCTTGGTGGTGGAATTGGAATTAGGTTGCGTCTTGCTTTTTTTCTTTGCCCTTACTTCTAC
>WFQT01000481.1 GCA_015486895.1 Anaerolineae bacterium | reverse complement strand
GATTTTGAATGTGCTTTTACGAATGTATCTACGAATATATCTTATACGAGGAGGCAAAAAATAATGGAGAAACCAAAACGACACGAAGAAGAGATGATAGAAGCCTATCCTTGGCTTTCTGTGAACGAAGCAGTAGACACTTTCCTTGGCCACTTTGATCTCCTGCCAGCGGAAGGAATCGACATTTTAGAAGGCTTAGACCGGGTGTTGGCAATGGACATCGTGGCTGAAAACGACATCCCGCCATTAGCCAATACAGCGATGGACGGCTACGCCGTGCGGGTGGCGGACATCAAAGGGGCATCGCCGGAACATCCCCTGCGCTTGCACATTGTTGGCGACTTGGCTGCCGGCTACTTATGGCAAAAGCCGTTAGCACCGGGCACGGCTGTGCGCATTATGACCGGAGCGCCGGTACCGCCGGGAACGGAAGCAGTGGTAGAATTCGAGCATACCGAGCGCCAGGGGGACTGGGTCGCCATTCTCAAGGAAGTCAAGCCAATGCGTAACGTCCGTGAAGCCGGGGAAGATGTGCACAAAGGAGAGACCATCCTCACCAAGGGCACCCGGTTGCGCCCGCAGGAAATTGGCATGTTGGCCGCGTTAGGCTACCGCCAGGTTCAAGTACATCGCCAGCCACGCGTCGCGATCTTAGCCACTGGCGACGAACTGGTGGATGTGGAAGAAACACCGGGCCCAGGACAAATTCGCAATGCCAACAGCTACACCAACGCCGCCCAGGTACTACAAATGGGGGGTATCCCGTTGCTGCTGGGCATCGCCCACGACCGCGTGGAAGAGTTAACGGCGAAACTACGGCAAGCCGTAACGCAAAATGCCGACCTCATCCTCACCTCCGGCGGGGTTTCCCTGGGTGACTTCGACATAGTGAAAGATGTCTTGGCGGCCGAAGGGGAAATTCATTTCTGGCGAGTCCAGATGAAGCCCGGAAAGCCGGCCGCCATGGGGCAGATCGCTGGCATTCCCCTACTGGGACTGCCAGGGAATCCCGTTTCGGCTATGATCACCTTCGAGTTATTCGCTCGGCCGGCCATAGCACGGATGCAAGGGCGAGATGACTGGCGCCGGCAACGGGTGCAAGCTCACTTCATGAACGAAATTCAGCGCAAAGACAACCGCCGTCATTACCTACGGGTTCGCTTAGAGCAGGACGGGGAAACTTGGAAAGCATTTCTCACCGGAGACCAGGGCTCCGGCATATTGCGTTCTATGGTCATGGCAGACGGCTTAGCCATCATCCCGGAAAGCTGGCGCAAAGTCGAACCCGGCACCGTGGTGGACGTCATGCTCTTAGATCGATAGGGACCCCGGTAGCGGGCATTAAGCTCAATGACTGCCACCGACCTCATCAGGAGAACTGGGGCAGGCATTGGAAAACGTCACTGACATCACCGTCCGCACCGCAACTGCTGTGCGGTGAAATCCTTCCTGTATAACCGCAAAGACTTCTTCCTCATTGCCCCAAATGACAGTACTCATAGCGCCTCGTTGGTACGATAAGCCACGCTCCTCCAGTAACTGCCAGAACTGGAGGATGAAAGGCGCTAAATCAGTTTCTCCCAGTGGGTACAAGCTTACCTGCGCCGAAATTTGCTTCACCATACAAAACCTCCTATCGCCTCCGGGCAGCCATGCCGATGAATCCCCCCCAAGGCAACCGTAACCGTTCCCAAGGTAACCTTCCGGGGAACAGCGTAGTGCCCCATTCCACTGTAACAGGGCTAGGTGCGGAGCACTGCAACATGCCTTTTAACTCGCCCGGTGTGAAAAAGCGCGCCCGGCTGTACACAGTCGGCGCCTTTTTTGCTTGCTGCCGATAACCCCAGCCTAACAAACTATGCCGGTTGATAACGCCTAACAAAATACCCCGTCGGGCAACGCGCCACGTCTCTCGCAGAGCTGCTTCAATGTTAGGGAGAAACTCCAACACAGTGATCACCACGGCCAAGTCGCAACAACCTGTGACCAACGGCAAATGCAAGGCATCACCGATCATCAGAAGCCCGTCGTCACCGTGCTGGCGTGCTTCCGTTAACATAGACGCCGAAAGATCGACGCCGACGACATGCCAACCCAAACCGGACAGCCAGCGGCCGAAGTGCCCGGTGCCATAGCCGACTTCCACTATGTCCGTTGGCGAGCCAAAAGACACTAACAATCGTTGTAGCAATGCTTTTTCTAAACGGTCAGCCCGCTGCCCCGACACCGTGAGAAACCAATCCTCATAATGCGAGGCTACACGCCCGTCAAATAGCACTTCACGATTCATCTTACTCTTCCATTGTTTCGACAACATCGCTGCCGGCCTCATCAATTCCAGGCAACTTGGCCCGCTCCGGGTCCTCCACAAACATCTCATGTACTACCAACAACTGGCCGTGCCGAATCCAAACGCGGGCAGTCTCGGCAACCATTTCATTACTAAGCCCCCAGGTACTGCCGAACATCAACTGAGCGTCTCGCAAGGGCCATGCTAATCCCTCGGTTGTCACACCCGT
This sequence comes from Anaerolineae bacterium, assembly GCA_015486895.1. Lineage (GTDB taxonomy): Bacteria > Chloroflexota > Anaerolineae > JAADDB01 > JAADDB01 > S014-12. Next base: position 5,318 of record WFQT01000481.1, on the reverse strand, counting down.
CACTACCGGCGAAAAGGGAAGCAGCGAGATCACTTGCCCGCGCTGACCATGCAGCAGGGCCATCTCACCGTCTCGCAGCACGTGCGCCACTTCCCGTTCGCCAAACAGAAAAAGCCGCACCCCGCCCCACACTGGCTGAGTCAGCAGTAACACATTTCCTAACATCTGATCTAAGCGCCCCCCCAGTAGGCCAAAGAGAAATATCTCCTTAGCACCGTGAGAGACAACATACGCTAGAGCTAACTCCAAATCAGTCTGGTCTTTATCCCGCGGATAGGCAATTAGGCGAGTCGACTTTGGCAATCGAGAGCGTAACGTATCATCCAGGGAATCCATATCACCGATGATCACATCTGGAGGCCGACCCAATGCCACAGCATGGGCAGTCCCTCCATCCGCCACTACCACCAAGTCACAACGTGATAACAGAGGCCGCAAGCGTTCGTAGTCCGCGATCGATCCATTACCGAACAGAGCAACTCGTATTATTTTCTTCACCATAGGCATATTATAACATCCTTTCCCACATAGCGCGAAGGAACTATACTGTTGATCATCATCTAAATTTGCCCTTTTCCGCTGTCCGACCTATAATTTGAGTAGTAACGGGGCGTAGCGCAGTCAGGTAGCGCACTTGAATGGGGTTCAAGTGGTCGGAGGTTCAAATCCTCTCGCCCCGACTGTCGGTGGTGAGGTCGGAGGGGATGTCCCCTTCGACCTCTATTTTTAGGCAACCAGAGCTTGGCGAAAATGACGTTTTAGGCTCGATCAGGATATCTTCACCACAGATTGCGCGGATTAACGCAGATTTTTCCCTTGCTTTTCGACCTAAATCTGTATAATTCGGTGTTTTCTGTGGCTAAAATAAAAATGCCAGAGTCCAGTAGGTGAGATAGGTTAAATGATGCCAGACAAAGATGTCTTTGATTGTCCCGAATTAAACGAAGCAGAGCGCTCTTACTTGCGGCAGGTACAAAGCGGTTTACCCTTAGCCGCAGACGTTAGCCGCTCCGATATACTCATTTTCCAATCCTGTGGCGACGAAATACGCGTTGCCGCACACGCCTTGCCCTACTCTGTAGCACCGGTATACGATCACAACCGCAGCCATGAAGTCCTCTCCGCCGAGGAAGCAGCACTATTCCAACGCGCTCTTCGCCAACAACATTACCTTACGGTTCAACGCCAGCACCGAGCTACTGAGGCACCTATCGTCAGTACATACTGGCCATTAGCACCGGCCGGGGGTAGACCGGTGGCCGTCTTAGCCGTGGAGGCAACACAGTTGGCGGCTGCCCGCCAGCACAATCGGGACATTCTCTTCCAAATGGCGGTCAACTGGCTACAAGAGGCCTTGCGGGCCGGGAAATTCGCTCCTGTGAACACGCACCACCCTTTCAGCGAAGGGGGAGGCATCATTTTAGTGGATGGCCAACGTTACATCCGCTACCTCAGCGGTGTGGCAGCTAATATCTACCGCAAAATGGGTTATATGGGTGACTTGCGCGGTTGGCGATTGGCAGATTTGCAGAATGTGGACAACTTGATGGTCGTAGAAGCCAGCCGGGGAGCATGCTGCCGGGAAGAAGAAGTGGAAGAGCGGGGTCGCATCCTGGTTAAGCAGGTCATTCCCCTACATCACACCCCATCCTGGCGGGAATGGTGGCAATTGACATGGAAAGGGTGGCGCCGTTCCCGCCATGCCGATCGTCCATTGGGAGCACTAATCCTCATCCATGACCTTACTGATGAACAGGCCGCCAAGCGCGAACTAGCGATGAAAAACACCATCATCAAGGAAATTCACCACCGGGTGAAGAACAACCTACAAACTGTCGTGTCCCTGCTGCGAATGCAAGCCCGGCGGCTAGAGCAGCCAGAAGCGCGACAAGCCTTGCAAGAAGCCGCAAGGAGGGTACAAGCTGTGGCCGTAATCCACGAATTTCTCTCTCATTCTGAAGGCCAAAGCATCAATGTGCGTGATGTGTGTCAACGGGTTATCTCCCAGATACAGGAAATTGTTGGTCACGATCAGAAAATCGAAATGCATTTTGAGGGTGAGCCGGTGTTCCTATCCGCTCAAAAGGCCACGGCTATCGCCTTAGTCGTGAATGAATTACTGCTCAATGCAGCAGAACATGCATTTGGGGAGCATCAGTCCGGAGAAATATTCATTCACCTCACCGACTGGGGAGACCGCGGAGAGTTAGTCATCGAAGATAATGGCCGCGGTTTGCCGAAAGATTGGCAGGGCATTCCTCAAACCAGCTTAGGCTTGCAGATCGTGAAATCCCTAAGCGAACATGATTTGCAAGGTTCCTTCTCGCTTGAACAAAGCGAAAATGGTACAATAGCGAGAGTCATCTTTACAAAAGGATCGGCTGTATCAAATTGATAATTGAACTCTGGCGTTTTTTACTTTAACCACCGGAAAACACCGAATTCCACAGATTTGGGCCGAAAAGCAAAGGAAAACCTGTGTTAATCCGTGCGATCTGTGGTAAAAATGGCTCAGTTGAGCCTGAAATGTCATTTTCGCCAGACTCCAGTAAGGAGAGAAAGAGCTGTGGGACGCATACGCATTATCATTGCTGATGATGAATCTCTTATTCGTTTCGATCTGCGGGAAATGTTGACCAGCCAGGGGTACCTGGTAGTAGGCGAAGCCGGGGACGCGGAGAGCACTATCAACTTGGCACGCGAGTTACGTCCGGACATCGTCATCACCGATATCAAGTTCGAGGGCGAAGAGATGGATGGCATCGACGTAGCTCGTATCTTGACAGAGGAGAACATCGCCCCGGTTATTCTTTTGAGCGCTTACGGCCAGCGGAGTCTGATCGAGCGAGCTCGCGAGGCCGGTGTAGTCAGCTATTTAGTAAAGCCATTCAGAGAAAGCGATTTACCACCGGCCATTGAGATCGCTCTGGCCCGTTTCCGGGAATTTCGCACTTTAGAGAACGAAATCGGCAGCCTGAAAGATGCTTTAGAGACACGCAAGCTGGTCGATCGCGCCAAAGGCATCTTAATGGACACGCAAGGGCTTGGGGAGGCAGTTGCTTTCCGCCGCATCCAGAAAATGAGCATGGACAACCGCAAGTCCATGCGGGCAGTCGCGGAAGCGATCATATTGGCCCACCAGGTCAGCCAGCGAAATGGTGACTAACAGCGATAGAAAAACCATTGCTGGCAATATAGAGACGCCCATCATGGTCACCCTGTTAGCGCAGAGACAGTAAATAACAACTCCAATTCCCGTTTCTGGCCGCGGACGCGCTAACAGTTATTCGTTGGCATAGCTCCTTCAAGCTGTAATCATGGATTATCTGTTCAACTCCGCTGACAGGCGGAGAATGTTTTCTTAGATCGAGGAGATTACGAAAGACGATGGTAAAGGACAATCCTTTTCAGGTTGCTCAGAAGCAACTGGACATAGCTGCTGAGATATTGGGCTTGGACGAGGCAACACACGAAATCTTGCGCTGGCCCATACGAGAATTGCACTTCTTGATTCCTGTGCACATGGATGACGGCTCAGTACGTATTTTCCGCGGTTTCCGCGTGCAATACAACGATGCCCGCGGCCCTGCAAAGGGTGGCATTCGTTTCCATGCTAACGAGACTATTGACATGGTGCGCGCTTTAGCAGCATGGATGACTTGGAAGACTGCCATGCTAAACTTGCCATTGGGGGGTGCCAAGGGTGGCGTCATTTGTGACCCACGACAGCTTTCCCCGTCAGAGCTGGAACGGGTAAGCCGGGGATTTATACGTGTAGCAGCTCGCTTCATCGGTGCTCACAAGGACGTCCCGGCACCAGATGTCTTCACCAATCCTCAGGTTATGGCTTGGATGGTCGACGAATACGAAATCATCACCGGCGAACACACACCGGCCGTCATCACCGGCAAACCGGTGGAAATCGGCGGCTCGTTAGGCCGGGCTGATGCGACGGCACGGGGTGGCATTTTCGCCGTCCGTGAAGCGGCGCACCACTTAGGTCTGGACCTACGCGGCAAGACCGCAGCACTACAAGGCTACGGCAATGTTGGTTCTTTCACCCATAAGCTTGCCACGGAGATCTTGGGCATGAAAGTAATCGCTATCAGTGACGTTTACGGCAGCATTTATAACGAAAATGGTATTGATCCAGCAAAGCTCATGCCTTACGCACGGCAACAAGGCACAGTGACCGGCTTCCCAGAGGCTGAGCCAACGGAAGACCCGCCACTGGAAATGGACGTTGATGTCATTTTCCCGGCTGCTATCGAAGGCGTCATTACAAAAGAAAACGCCCACCGTATCAAAGCGAAAATCGTCGCCGAAATGGCCAACGGCCCTACTACTCCGGAAGCAGATAGAATCCTCGACGAAAAAGGGATCTATCTCATTCCAGACATTTTCTGTAATGCCGGCGGCGTCACCGTCAGCTACTTTGAACAAGTCCAGAACACTTACGGGTTCTACTGGAGCGAAGAAGAGGTCAACCGGAGATTGGACGACAAGATGGTGCAAGCATTCCACGAGATGCAGCACACGGCCGAGGCACGGCAAGTCCATAATCGGTTAGCAGCTTACCTGGTCGCTGTGGAGCGCGTTGTCAAAGCCATGAAAGTCCGCGGGTGGGTATAAACTTCCGGTAAGAGCTTACCACTCTATCAAGATAGAACGCTGATTTCCTGCTGATGGGTGCTGATTTCCAGATAACCGGGCAATGGCGTTTTTAATTTCAGCCACAGATTGCACGGATTTTTAGTCTGTGAACAAAATCTATAGAAACCTGTGCAATCCGTGGCTGGCTTATTGGTTCTATCTTGGCCTTCCTCTTCATCGCTAACACTGTAGAGAGTTACTACCCACATTTGGAATTGCTGACTCCCCCCAAGTGTCACTGTCCAAGTTATAGCTTGTTTGCGCCCCGACAGAACAGGTTGATCTCGTGAGGGCAATTCATTAGGATACCCAGGGCGTCGATTGCTGATGAAGCACATTCTTGTGCAGAAGAAATGCTTTGCGTTGCACCTTTTGGGCCTTTTCCTTCAATCCAGGAGCACCTCCAGTCTACCATTGGGGTTGATGGAGAGCCGGAGCATATCTACAATCTCTTAGTCAGAAACTTGCCATACTCCTTTCCTCGTGTTATGATTACAGCCGTTATGTCATCTACACATAACGTATTCACCCCAAGAGGGGAAAAACACAGCAAAGGGATCCTGGGCACACGCCTTGATGTCAGAATGGGCGTAGTACTCAACAGGCCCAAATTCTAAGCATCACACGGAGGTTCAAATGAAGCGCGTTCCTAAAGTATTTTTAAT